>CABUOH010000214.1 GCA_902493085.1 uncultured Sutterella sp.
GTGATGTTCTTCGTGTTCGCCTCCGGTCTCGTGCTCTACTGGCTTACGAACAACGTTCTGTCGATTCTCCAGCAGTGGTGGATCAACAAGACCATCGCCGCCGAACGCGCCAAGCGTCTTCAGAGCTAAAGCCTTGGCGCTTCTCTAAAGACCGACAAAAAAGGGGTGCCTTAGAAGGGGCATCCCTTTTTGTTTGACTGAAAAGCTTATGAGCGTTTTTTGAAGAGACTTGGCAGCAACAGAAGCGGCCACAGCCAGAGCGAAGCGCTCCAGAGCAGACATCTTGGCAGAGAGATTCTCTGGTTTTCAGACTGCCATGTTCTCACGAAGAGCACGACAGCCCCGACGATGCACCAGAGAAGAAAGCTGCAATAGATGAGCGCCCGCGTGTTGTAATCGTCCCCTAGCGCAGCGGCGGTGTAGGCTGCCAAGGGAATGCACAGAATCATGCCGGTGCAGGCGCCGATAAGCGTCGGGCCGAAAAAGGGCTTGCGTTTGGGAGAAGGGGGCAGAGACATGGGTTCGGAGGGACCAGAGTACATAATCCCAACCATCGTATACCAAAGAGATTGGAGCGGGCATTACAATCTCCTCACTCTGTCGATCCGAACATCGCATCGGCAATACTCGGAAAGAGCTTTATGCATCACAGCGACAAAGATCCCATCATCGCCGTTGCAACGGCCGCGGGCCGTGGCGGCATCGGCATTCTGCGCCTATCGTTCAGCAAGGCGTTGGAAACCCAGTTGGTAGAGCGCCTTTTTGGGGATGATTGCTCCCTGAAGGCACGATATGCGCATCTTCTGCCTTTTTTGGGAATGAACGGTGAAGTGCTCGATCGAGCAATCGTGCTGTTCTTTCCTGCGCCCCACAGCTACACGGGAGAGTCCGTACTGGAAGTTCAGGCGCACGGAGGCCCGGTGTTGCTGAGCCTCATCATGCGCACGTGTTTGGAAAAGTGTCGTGATTTAGGTCTTCGGACGGCTGAACCGGGCGAGTTCACGCGCCGCGCATTCATGAACGGGCGTATGGACTTGACGCAGGCTGAGGCAGTTGCCGATCTGATTGACGCAGTGAGCGAATCAGCCGTTCAAGCAGCGACCCGCTCCCTGAGCGGTGCATTTTCCGATCTTGTCCGTGATGTTGATGCCAACATCACGGAGTTGCGTGCCTTCATCGAGGCTACGCTGGACTTTCCAGAGGAGGATATCGACGTTATTGGTTCGGAAAAGGTTCGAACCCGCCTCATTCAAGCTGAAGCCGGCATTCGAGTCATTCTTGAAAACGCCCGTCAAGGGCAGGTGCTGCGTGAAGGTGTGACTGTGGCCATCGTGGGTAGTCCCAATGTCGGAAAGTCGAGTCTGCTCAATGCCCTCGCTCAAGAGGAGGTTGCGATTGTTACGGACATTCCCGGCACTACGCGTGACCGCATTGAACACTGGGTTTCACTCAATGGCGTGCCCGTCAAGATGGTGGACACGGCCGGCATTCGCACGACGGATGACATCGTTGAGAGCAAGGGCATCGAGCGAACGCTTGCTGAGATCCGCAGGGCGGACGTAGTGTTGCATCTCAAGGATGCTTCCGGTCTCATCAGGGATGACACTGAAGTTCTTGACATGGTTCTGAAGGAGGTTCGCAGCGGCGTGCCTCTTCTTACCGTGAACAATAAGGTCGATTTGTGCGGGTCGATTGCATCTGAAGGCGAGCTTGCCATTTCGGCCAAGCAGGGACTCGGTCTCTCCGAGCTCAAGGCGCGCCTTCTCGACGTGGTGGGGATGACGTCGACGACGGATGGCGTTTTTATGGCGCGCGAACGCCATCTGCAGTGTCTGAAGACGGCAGCGGAACACGTTTCCAGATCCCTCGTTCTCATTGATTGCGATCCTATGCCTGAGCTTGTGGCGGAGGAGCTTCGCCTTGCGGGCCGCGCGCTGGGAGAAATCCTCGGCGAAACGACGACAGAAGACATCCTCGGCATGATTTTTAGTAAGTTCTGTATTGGGAAATAAATGCTGTACCCCGAAAAATTTGAAGTCATCGTGGTCGGCTGCGGCCATGCAGGCGCGGAAGCCGCGCTTGCCGCCGCGCGCATGGGCCGCCGCACGCTGCTCGTGACGCACAACGTTGAAACGATCGGCCAACTCTCCTGCAATCCGTCCATCGGCGGCATCGGCAAGGGTCATCTCGTCAAGGAACTTGACGCCATGGGCGGCGCCATGGGCGTCGTGACTGACGAGGCCGGCATTCGGTTCCGCATTCTCAACGGCTCCAAGGGTGCCGCCGTTCAGGCCACCCGCGCCCAGATCGACCGTCAGCTTTACCGCCGCGCCATGCGCGAGCGCATTGAAGGCCAGGAGAACCTCAGCGTCTTCCAGCAGGCCGTTGATGACCTGATCGTCGAAAACGGCCGCGTTGCGGGCATCGTGACCCAGACGGGCTTCTGTTTCAGCGCGCAGGCTGTCGTGCTTTGCGCGGGCACCTTCCTCAACGGCATGGTGCACATCGGCCTTGAGCACTATCAGGCGGGCCGCGTCGGCGATCCCGCGAGCGTCCGTCTGGCGGAGCGCCTCAAGGAGCTCGGAATGCCTCAGGGCCGTCTCAAGACGGGCACGCCCGCCCGAATCGACGGCCGTACGATCGACTTCAGCAAGTGCGAGGAGCAGTGGGGTGACCTTGATCCCGTGCCGCAGTTTTCGCTGCTCAAGCCCGCTCCGGAACATCCGAGGCAGGTGCCCTGCTGGATCACGCGCACGAACCAGAAAGTTCATGACATCATTCTGGCCAACCTCGACCGCTCGCCCATGTACACGGGCGTCATCCACGGCATCGGCCCGCGCTACTGTCCGTCCATCGAGGACAAGGTGAAGCGCTTCGCCGACAAGGACAGCCATCAGGTGTTCCTTGAGCCCGAAGGTCTGCATGTCAACGAGTGGTATCCGAACGGCATCTCAACGAGCCTGCCCTTCGACGTCCAGCTCGACATCGTCCACAACATGCCCGGCCTTGAGCACGCGCATCTGCTGCGTCCGGGCTATGCGATTGAATACGACTTCTACGATCCGCGCGGCCTCAAGACCAGCATGGAGACGAAGGCCATGCCCGGCCTCTTCTTTGCCGGTCAGATCAACGGCACGACGGGTTACGAAGAGGCCGCCGCACAGGGGCTTCTCGCCGGTCTCAATGCCGCGCTCTACGCGCGCGGCGAAGGCTCCTGG
>CABUOH010000215.1 GCA_902493085.1 uncultured Sutterella sp.
TTGCGCAGCAGCCCTACAACCGCGCCCGCATCCGTTATCCGATGGTGCGAAAGAGCTGGCTCGAAAAGGGCTGGAAGGCGGGCGGCAAAAAGCGCGGCAGCGACCCCTTCGTGCGCGTGACCTGGGAGGAAGCCGCCAAGCTCGTCGCGGGCGAACTCAAGCGCGTGCGTGAAACCTACGGTCCGACCGCGATCTACGGCGGATCCTACGGCTGGATGAGTCCGGGTTCGGTCGGCAACGCCCGCAACCTCCTGCAGCGCGTGCTCAACCTCAACGGCGGCTTTACGGGCGGCCTGGGCGACTATTCCACGGGCTGCGCGCAGGTGATTCTTCCCTACGTCATCGGCTCGAACGGCGTGTATGAACAGGTGACCTCGTGGGACCTCATCACCGACAAGACCGAGCTGATCGTGCTTTGGGGCGCCGACCCGACGATCACGAACGACATCGACTGGTGCACGACCGTGCATGAAAACGCGGAAGGCTTCCGACAGGCCAAGGCCGCGGGCATTCCGCTCGTCGCGATCAACCCGCTCAAGCCCGATACGGCCGAATACTTCGCCGAGAAGGCCCGCTGGATCGCGCCGCGCCCGGGCACCGACGTCGCCATGATGCTCGGCATCGCGCACGAGCTTGAAGCAAAGGGGCTCGCGGACCATGAATTCATCCGCAAGTACACGACGGGCTGGGACAAGTTCCGTCCGTACCTGATGGGCGAAGCCGACGGCACCGCCAAGACGCCCGAGTGGGCCGAAAAGATCTGCGGCGTCAAGGCCGGCGTCATTCGCGAACTGGCGGCCGAAATGAAGGCCAAGCGCACGATGATCATGGGCGGCTGGGGCATCCAGCGCGCCGAACACGGCGAACAGGTGCACTGGATGATGGTGGTGCTCGCCGCGATGCTCGGCCAGATCGGTCTGCCGGGCGGCGGCTTCGGCTTTACCTACCACTATTCGAACGGCGGCGCGGCCACGTCCGAAGCGCCCGCGCTGGCCGGCATCTCCGCCAATCCCAAGGGCGGCTCGTCCGGCCTCAAGTGGGAGGGCACGTCGCTCGTCTCGATCCCGCTCGCGCGCTTTACGGACTGCTTCCTCAATCCCGGCAAGACGATCGAACACAACGGCACGAAGATCACGTATCCCGACATCCGTCTCGTCTTCTGGTCGGGCGGCAACCCGTTTGCACAGCAGGAGGACACGAACGGCCTCCTCAAGGCCTGGAAGAAGCCCGAGACGGTGATCGTCTGCGACAGCATGTGGACCGCATCGGCGCGTCATGCCGACATCGTGCTGCCGGCCTGCACGAGCCTTGAGCGCAACGACATCACCTCGGTCGGCTCCTATTCGAATCTCGGCTACATCGCCATGCACCAGGCGATCCTTCCGCAGTACGAATCCAAGTCCGACTACGAGATCTACCGCCTCATCGCACGCGAAATGGGCTTTGAAGAGGACTATACCGAAGGGCTCGACGAACTGGGCTGGGTGAAGCGCTTCTATGAAGCCGCACGCACCGAAGCCGGTCAGAACGGCTACGAGATGCCCGACTTCGAAACCTTCTGGAAAGCCGGCTGGGTCTGGTTCCCGGTCTTGGCCGACTCCAAGCACTACAACTACCTGGGCGACTTCCGCAAGAATCCGATCGTGAACCCGCTCGGCACGGCGTCGGGCCGCATCGAAATCTTCTCCGACAAGGTTGCCTCCTACGGCTACGACGACTGCCCGGGCCACCCGACCTGGCTCGAGCCCACCGAATGGCTGGGCGGCAAGGCGGCGCAAGACTATCCGTTCGCGCTCCTCACGTCGAAGAGCCGCTATCGCCTGCACTCCCAGCTCGACAGCACGGAAAGCCGCAACTTCACGAACATCGAAGACCGCGAGCCCTGCTGGATCCATCCGGATGCCGCCGCCAAGCTCGGCGTGGCGACGGGGGACGTCGTCAAGGTCTCGAGCCGTCGAGGCAGCATCCTCGCGGGAGCGCTCGTCACCGATCGCGTCCGTCCCGACACGGTCGTCGTGCGCCACGGCGCTTGGTACGATCCGGAAGAACCCGGTGAAATCGGCACGCTCGACGTTCACGGCTGCGACAACGTGCTCACGATCGACATCCCGTCCTCGCGTCTGTCCAACGGCAACGTCGCCAACTCCACGCAGGTGAGAATCGAACGCTGGACGGACGAGCTCCCGCGCGTGAAGGTGACCGAGCAGCCCGAGATCGAACGTCGATAGGCCCGACGCCCTCGCGCATGCCGGCGTCCGTTCGAGCGTCCGACGACTTCGAACGACGCGCCGGCATCACTGAAGCAGCCGCAGAAAACCTTTGAATTCATTCGCGAGGAGGAATGCGGCCAACCTCCTTCCACAAAATCGCCGCCCGGTTCAAGCGAACGCGGGCGGCTTTTTCGTCAACCGACGGGCTCAGGCACTGATTGGTTTGCGTCCTCAACCCCGTCGTCGCATGCTCAGCTCCAAGGCTTTTCCTTGGCCGCATTGCGTCCCGCGATGCGGCCGTAGACGATGCAGTCCGTCACGGCGCAGGAGCCGAGCCGCACGGCGCCGTGCACGCCGCCCGTCGATTCGCCTGCGGCGTAAAGGCCCGGAATCGGTTGGTCGGCATCGATGTCGAGCGCACGGGCCTCCATGTCGGTGTAGATGCCGCCCATGCAGTGGTGAACCTTCGGCACCATGGTGGATACGTACCAGGGACCGGTGCCCATCGGGACGGCCTTCTTGTTGACGTAGCGCCCAAGATGGCTGTCGCGGCCGGTCTTGACGGCTTCGTTCCATTCGGCAATGCTTTTTCTGAGGCCTTCGAGGTTGATTTTCTCCCCTTGAGCGAGGGCTTCGAGCGTGTCGTAGCTTTTCACGCAGCCGCGCTCGAGCGCCTTCTGAAGGAGGCCCGGGCGGGAGATGCCCATGGGCTTCACGCCTTCGGCGTCGGCCACTGCATAGCAGTGCACGCCCTGATTGAGAAGATTCATGATGGCGTCGGCGCGGACCTTGCGGTTGGCGAGCTCGTCGACGAACCGTGAACCATTCTTGTCCTCGACCCAGACGCCGAACATAGCCGCCGCGCCCTGAGCGAAGAAGAGCGCGATGCCCATGCCTTTTTCGGTCGGAGAGGTCCACGGCACGCACTGGATCCAGTCTGTCTGGATCATGTGGCAGCCGATGCGGGCGGCTTCCTCGTTCATCATCGCCACAAAGTTATCAATGCT
>CABUOH010000216.1 GCA_902493085.1 uncultured Sutterella sp.
CCATCCATCCATCCATCCATCCATCCATCCATCCATCCATCCATCTAGCCAGCCGGCCGCACGCCGCATCGACAAGGCGCATGTTTGGCGCAACGACATCACCGGGCTTCGCGCCGTAGCGGTCCTGCCGGTCCTGCTCTTTCACGCCTTTCCGCAGCTGCTCCCGGGCGGCTTCTTCGGCGTCGACGTCTTCTTCGTCATTTCCGGATATCTGATTTCCGGAATCGTATTCCGGGAGCTGATCGCGGGCACGTTCAGCTACAAGACCTTTTACGCAAAAAGAATCAAGCGCATCCTGCCCAATCTCCTGCTGCTCTTTGCTTTCGTGAGCATTGCCGGGTATGTGTTTCTGCTTTCCTTCGAGTATGCCAATCTGGGCAAGCACATTTATTCGAGTGCGGCTTTCTTTCAGAATTTCCGCCTCCTGGGCGAGGTGGGCTACTTCACGGAAGACGCACTGCGAAAGCCGCTCCTGCACCTCTGGAGCCTGGCGATCGAGGAGCAGTTCTACATAGTATTTCCGATCCTCTGCGCGCTGATCTGGCGCGTGAAGAGGGCCCGGGTTCTTCTTCTCGGGGTCGCGGCGGCGCTCATTGTTTCGGGTTCCTTTGCGGCATGCCTTTTGACACAGGATCCGAGCTTCAATTTCTACTTTCCGCTCACGCGATTCTGGGAGCTGGGCTTCGGCATTCTGCTCGCCTACGTCGAAAGCTACGGCCTTTTCCGGCCCGGGCAAATGGCTAAGGGCCTGCGCAATGCGCTCTCCTGCATCGGGCTCGTTCTGGTGCTCGTGCCGATGGCGGCATACTCGGCATCGTGGCGCCATCCCGGCATCGTCACCCTGCTGCCGGTACTGGGCTCGGCGCTCTTGATTGCCGCCCATGCGGATGCCGTCGTCAACCGAACGCTTCTGTCGTGGCGGCCGATGACCTACGTCGGGCTCATCAGCTATTCGCTCTACCTTTGGCACTGGCCGCTGCTGGCATTCCTTTTCCTCGTCAATCCGTCGGCGCCGGCATGGTGCACGGTTCTCGCCTTGATCCTGAGCCTGCTGCTTTCGTCGGCCGTATACCGATATGTTGAGAATCCCGTGAGGCGCAGCAGGACGCTCTTGGGCATGTCAACCGTCAAGGTGCTCATGGTCGGCCTCCTGCTTGCGGTGGCGGTCGGGCAGACCATTCGAAAAACGGACGGCATGCCGTTCCGCGGCGTTTATCCGGAAATCGACAGGATTCGGGCGGTCGGCGAATGGGATGCATACCGCGATGCCGAAAAGCTGAAGTTTGAAGGCGTGGATGTTGCGGTCACGCTGAGAAAGGAGGTGCCGGAAATACTCTTTGCAGGCGACTCTCATGCCGTGCAGTACGGCAGGCGCATTGAGGCGCTGAGCGTGCTGACGGACAAGAATGCAGGCGTGATGGGCGAAGGCGGCAAGTTTGTCTACGGCCTTTGCGACAATCCGGGTTTCGGCGATGCGGCGCTCACCAAGGCGTTCTACAAGCTTCTGGAAGATCGGCGCGTCAAAACGGTGGTTGTTGCAAGCAAATGGGGACAATATGCCTCGGATCCGGGCTTTGCCAAGGGACTCGAAGACCTGAAGGCGGCCGTTCTGAAGCGCGGAGATCTGAAGCTCTTCGTGCTCCTTGATCCGCCGTGGACGCCGGGTGCGCACGGCAATCAGCAGGGCGACTACGATCCGATGCGTCACTTCAACCGCTGGGCGTTTTCCCGAAGCGACTTCGTCGTGCCGTATCCGAAGGACGACGTCTGGAAGAGAGGCAATGAGGCCGTCGTCAAGGTGCTCGGAGACGTGGCAGAGATCATTTCCGCCGAGGCGCATGTCTGCAGCGGCGGCATGTGCGACCTGTACGAATGGTATCGCGACGACGATCATCTGCAGCCGGTTGCGCTTGAGGAAAAGGGCATCTGGCTCAACCCGATTTTCGGTCTCGCCTCAGATCGTCCGGAGGCGGGAGACGTCCGGGCCCGGTGAGGCCGGGCGCGGACGCATGAACGTTACGCGCGGAAGTTCGTGAAGTTGAGCGGCACTTCCTTCACTTCGGTCTTGAGAAGCGCGATGGCTTCCTGCAGAGCGTCTCGCTTGGCGCCCGAAACGCGTACGATGTCGCCCTGAATGGCGGCCGTGAGCTTGAGCGCCTTGGCATTCTTGATGATGCCCTGGATGCTCTTGCCGAGCTCCTTCGTGACGCCTTCCTTCACGACGATGGTCTGCTTGAGGCAGTCGCCGCCGATCTTTTCAGGCGCCTTGGATTCGTCGAGAAAGCGCACGTCGATGCCGCGCTTGGCGAGCTTGCCGATGAGCACGTCGCGCACCTGACGAAGCTGGAAGTCGCTTTCGGCAACAAGATAGAGTTCGAGTTCCTTCTGCTCGACAGAAGCCTTGGTGCCGCGGAAGTCGTAGCGGGTGCCGATTTCCTTCTGAGCCTGATCGACGGCATTGCGCAGTTCGACGGCGTCGGCCTTGACTTCAACGTCAAAAGAGGGCATGTGTGTCTCCATGTGTTGGGGCCGCGATGCGGCCGTTGCGGGATCCGACGTTTCTACCGCATCGGCCCCGCCCTGTCAAGACGACATGGGACAAAACACGATGCGCGAGGGTGAAGCAGGGAGCGGTCCCTATAATGACCTTAGAACAACTGATAAGGGACGGCTCGCGACAGCCGTCGAAACGCCATGAAGTCAAGCATTGAAGCCCGCCGTCCGCTCGACGGCCTCACCACCTTCGGAACGCATGCCGAAGCCGACTACTATGCCGAAGCGGGTTCGCTCGACGAGCTCGAAGCGCTTTTGGCTGAAGCCCACGCCAACGGCCGGCCCGTGCATTTTCTCGGCGCGGGCGCCAACACGATCGCGATGAGCCGGGTGCCCGGCATGACCATCCGCATCACGATCAAGGGTGTGGAGATGTCCGCCGCCCCCAACGGCGACGTGCTCGTCAAGTGCGGTGCGGGCGAGATCTTCGACGACATCGTGGCCCGCACCCTTGAGGCAGGCATCGGCGGCTTGGAAAATCTCTCGGCCATTCCGGGCACCGTGGGCGGCGCCGTCGTGCAGAACATCGGCGCATACGGCGTCGAGCTCGCCGAACGTCTCTCCTCCGTCACGGTCTACGACCGCGCCGAAAAGGCGGTGCGCGTGCTTACCGTCGAGGAGTGCGACTTCAGCTACCGCCGCAGCGTCATGAA
>CABUOH010000217.1 GCA_902493085.1 uncultured Sutterella sp.
TCGCCCGCCGCACGTCCGGCTGCGGAGCGGATTGCCCCAGCCATTGCCGCCGCGCCGCAGGCACCCAAGCTTGCGCTCTCGCCTGAAGTCCTTTCGGCCTGCGAAAAGGCCGACTGGGCAGCGCTCGAAGGGCTTGCGAAGGCCTGCACGTGCTGCTCCATGGCCAAAAGCCGTCAGCACGTCGTCTTTGCCGAAGGCGGTCCGGGCATGCGCATCGCGCTCGTGGGCGAAGCCCCGGGGAGCGAGGAGGACCTGCAGGGCATTCCCTTCGTCGGAAAGTCCGGCCAGCTCCTCACGCAGATGCTCGAGAGCATCGGCATCGAGCGCCGCCGTGACATCGCGATCATGAACGTGCTCAAGTGCCGGCCGCCAGGAAACCGCAATCCCGCGCCCGCCGAGGTGGCGTGCTGCGCCGCCTATCTGCGCAGGCAACTCCTTCTCGTGCTCCTCATCATGGGGCGCTTCGCCATGCAGACGCTGCTCGGGATCGGTCCCGACGCGTCCATCGGCAGTCAGCGCGGGCGCGTGCATGAGGTGACGATCGGAGACTTCAGCACGAAGGCCGTCGTCAGCTATCATCCGTCCTACCTGCTTCGCTCTCCCGATGAAAAGGCCAAGGCCTGGGAGGATCTGGTGCTCTTCAGACGCCTGATCCGCGAGACGGGCATCGAACTCGCTCCGATCAGCCGCACGCGATAAGAAGACGGCCGGAGCCTTCCAAACCGGCGCACAGACGCCGAAGAAGCCGTCGTCATCCTCATGGGCGAAGGCCGGAGGTATTTCGTCTATGACGAACAACAACGAGGTCCGGGGCGTAGCGTCGCCGGACCGTGACAAGTATGACCGAGCGCTTCGCGACTCAGGGCGGGAGGCAGCGGCGACGCTTGCCGCCGGGCTACTGACGATGGCGTATTTCTGGGGGGCGGTGCTCCTTCTGGAGGATTCCGACATGACGATCCTCTCCATGCCCGCCTGGTTCATGGCCTCATGCGTGGGCGGCTATTTCGTGAGCGTCGCAGCCGTCTGGGTTTTGGTGAAGCGCTTCTTCACCGACATCGATCTTGACGAGGCCGCCCGAGGATACGGTGCTCAGGGACGCGGAGCGGTCAATGGGGAGGTTGAGCCGTGACGAACACCTTCCTGATTCTTCTTCCCATCGCGCTCTTTCTCGCCATGCTCGCAGGCCTTT
The DNA here is from genome assembly GCA_902493085.1 of uncultured Sutterella sp. Classification (GTDB taxonomy): domain Bacteria; phylum Pseudomonadota; class Gammaproteobacteria; order Burkholderiales; family Burkholderiaceae_F; genus Sutterella. The sequence goes on from CABUOH010000217.1 coordinate 1,190, forward strand.
CGATTTGGGCCGAGCGTGCGGGGCGCGGCAACCGCTTTGCTGGGGAATACTTTCTGGGCGACCGAAGCCTAAAGGGCTTCGTGCTTGCCATGACCCTCGTGGCCACCTACGGCTCCGTCTCCTCGTTTGTCTCCGGTCCGGGCCTCGCGTGGCAGCTCGGACTCGGCTGGGTTGTCTTTGCGGCCCCGCAGATCATCGCGGGCTTTCTCATTCTGGGCGTGGCCGGCAAGAAGATGGCCGTCGTTTCGAGAGCCGCCGGCGCGCTGACCGTCATCGACATGATCCGCGCGCGCTACGGCGACGGCCGGGGCGGCAGGACGCTTGCGGCGCTCCTCGCAGTCCTGATGCTCGTCTTCTTCACGACGATGATGATCGGGCAGTTCATCGGCGGCGCTCAGATTTTCTCCAAGGCCGCGGGCGTGAGCTACGGCTGGGGGCTTCTCCTTTTCGGGATCGTGACCGTGTTCTATACGGCCTTCGGCGGCTTCAGAGCTGTGGCCGTCACCGATACGGCCTGCGCGGTTCTGATGCTGGTGGGGATGGGAGCGCTCGGATGGAACATTCTGGAGACGGGCGGCGGTCTTGAAGCGGTGATGGCCAAGGTCGCCGAGGCAGCGCCGCGCGGACCGGGCAGCGAGGGCGTGCTGCTGACGCCCTCGTCGGGCGGAGCGCTCGCAACGTCGCTTCTCCTCTCCGCTTGGGTGCTTGTGGGCTTCGGGACGCTGGGTCTCCCTCAGTCGGCCGTGCGCTGCATGAGCTACCGCCGCTCCTCCGACCTGCATCAGGCCATGATCGTCTCGACCGTCGTCTGCGGTGCGCTCATGATCGGCATGACCGTCATGGGCGTTTTCGCCCGCGGGATCCTCGAGGCGCCGCTCTCGGAAATGGGCGGCACGACGGATGCCGTGATGCCGTACCTGATCGCAAACTACATGGATCCCGTCACGGCGGGCGTGACGCTCATAGGCCCGCTGGCCGCCACGATGTCGACGGTGAGTTCTCTGCTCCTGGCGGCCGCTTCTGCCATCATGAAGGATCTCGTGCTCTTTCACTGGCCGGAAGCGGGACGCAGCGAGGGTCGCCTTCGTCTGACGACCCGACTCATGACGGGGGCTCTGGGCCTCCTCGCGCTCGTGCTCGCGCTCGAGCCTCTTGACGTCATCGCGTGGATCAATCTCTTTGCGTTCGGCGGGCTCGAACTGGCCTTCCTGATGCCTCTCATCGGCGGCCTTTTCTGGCGGGGCGCGACGGCGGGCGGCGCGCTTGTCTCAGTCGTGGGCGGGATTGCCTTTTATCTCGCCGTCATGATCCTCAAGATTCCCATGGGCGGCGCTCATGCCATCGTGCCCTCCATGGCCGCAGCCGTCGTTCTCTTTGCGGCAGGCTCCAAGCTTACGCCGGCTTCGCCCGACAAGGCGATCGATCTCTTCTTCCCGAGATCCCTCAAGCGCTGACGGCTTGTTTCGGACGCAAAAGCGGCCAAACGCCGAAGACGGACGGCATAAGGGGGAACCTGCCTTGCGGCAAATTCCCCCTTTTCTCATGAGACGGGATCACAATGCCCGAGCGATTCAGGCGTTGCAGCCCGGCACGTCAAGCGCGTCCCCGATTTTGTAGAAGTGCCCGCCGGCCACATAGTGGAGCGTGCGAAGCGCTTCGGGGGCATTTTCAAAATGCCAGCGTCCGTCCGCATACACGCGATCGTCGGCCCATGCGGCAACCGCTTCGCCGATGAAGAGGTCGTAGGCTTCTTGATTGTGAGGTTCGGGTACGACTCGGAAGATCACCCAGGCGGCGCAGCCTTCGACGAGAGGCATGTCGAATCCGGGCATCTTCACGAACTCAGCACCGCTTTCCTCAAGCTTGGCGGCATTGTCGTTCTTGCTCACCGAGCCGAGATTCATCACGACGGGCGCGATGGCCGCGGTCGGGATCATCAGCGCGAAATAACCGCTCTTTTCAATGAGCGGACGGGTGTAGTGGGTCTTGTCGATGACGACGGTCGCTTTGCA
>CABUOH010000218.1 GCA_902493085.1 uncultured Sutterella sp.
TTCTCTCCCAGGCCGAACACGGTCCGGACAGCCAGGTGGTGCTCGTGACGCCTTCGCGCGAACTCGCCGAAGCGACGGCGAAGGCCGTCGCCACGCAGCTTTCCGAACTGCCGCGCCGCGAAATCGCCGAGAAGGCCCTGTCGGCAAGCCGCCTCATTCTGGTGAAGGACCTTGAGGAATGCGTGGAGGTCTCGAACCGCTATGCGCCCGAACACCTGATCATTCAGACGCGCAATGCGCGCGAACTCGTGCCGCTCGTGCAGAATGCGGGCTCCGTCTTCGTGGGCGACTGGTCGCCCGAGTCGGGCGGCGACTATGCCACGGGCACGAACCACGTGCTGCCGACCTACGGCTATGCCGCCACGTACTCGAGCCTGGGGCTAGCCGACTTCACGAAGCGCATGACCGTTCAGGAAATGACGCCGCAGGGCTTTGAAAAGCTCGGTCCCGCCATTGCGATTCTCGCCCACGCCGAAGAGCTCGACGCGCACAGGAACGCCGTCCTCGTGCGCATGGCCCGAATCAAGCAGACGAAGGAGTGATGCGTCATGGCCGCCTTTTGTGAACGACCCGCCGCCGATCCGGGCCTGCTGGCCCGGCCGGACGTGCAGAAGCTCACGCCCTACCAGTCCGCGCGCCGCATCATGCAGGCGGCGGGCGTGACGGGCGAAGTCTGGCTCAACGCCAACGAGTCGGCCGAAGCCGAACCGATGGCGCCCGAGACGCAGTTCTTCAACCGCTATCCCGAGCCTCAGCCCGAGGCCGTCGTCGAGCGCTACGCGGCCTACGCGGGCGTGAGCCCCGAGCAGATCCTCGTGACCCGCGGCGGCGACGAGGGGATCGAGCTTCTGGTGCGCACCTTCTGCCGTCCCGGCGAAGACGCGATCGTGCAGTTCCCGCCCACCTACGGAATGTACGCCGTGTCGGCCGAAACGAACGGCGCCGAGGTCGTCAATCTCGTCACCTCGCCCGACCGCGGCTGGCTTCCGGACGCGGCCCAAGCCGCTCAGACGCTCGAAGAGAGGACGAACGTCAAGCTCGTCTTCGCGTGTTCGCCGGGCAACCCGACGGGGACGCTCATCCCGGTGGGACTTCTTCGCAAGCTCGCCGAAGTCACCGCAGGCAGGGCGCTGCTCGTGGTCGACGAGGCCTACATCGAATTCACGCCGGCCAACACCGCGATCGAACTGCTGAAGGATCATCCGCACGTCGTGATCATCCGCACGCTCTCGAAGGCCTTTGCGCTCGCGGGCCTGCGCTGCGGATTCCTTCTTTCCTCGCCCGCCGTCATCGGCATGCTCAAGAAGGTGATCGCGCCTTATCCGATTCCCGTGCCCTGCGCCGACATCGCCGCGCAGGCGCTCTCGGCCGAAGGCGTGAGCCTCATGCACAGGCGCGCCGCGCAGTGCGTGATGCGAAAGTGCGAGCTTCAGGTGGCGCTTGAGGACCTCAAGGGCGTCGAGGCCGTCTATCCGAGCGCCGCAAACTTCCTCCTCGTGAAGTTTGCCGAGTCCGCGCGCGTCTTCACGGCGCTTCGCGACCGCGGCATCATCCTTCGCGACCAGAGCCGCCAGCCGACGCTTGAGAACTGCATCCGCATCACCGTCGGCACCAAGGATGAAGACGAGCGGCTTCTCGGCGCGCTCAAGGACATTCTGGAGGAGGCCGCATGAAGGAGCGCATTCTATTTGTCGACCGCGACGGCACCATTCTTGAGGAACCCGAAGACTTTCAGGTCGACCGCTTCGAGAAGATGAGGTTCGTCGAAGGCGTGCTGCCCGCCCTCAAGCGCCTGCGCGAGGCGGGCTGGAAGCTCGTCATGGTCTCCAACCAGGACGGGCTCGGCACGAAGAGCTTTCCGATGGCCGACTTCACGGGCCCGCACGAGCTGATGATGCAGATTCTCGAGAGCCAGGGCGCGCGCTTTGACGAAGTGCTCGTCTGCCCGCACATGCCCGGCGAAGGGTGCGAATGCAGAAAGCCCAAGACCGGACTCGTGACGAAGTATTTGAAGGAGGGCGTCCTCGACGTCGAGCACTGCTACGTGATCGGCGACCGGGAAACCGACATGACGCTTGCCGAAAACATGGGCCTGAGGGGGCTTCGTGTGGGACCCGAGGGCCGCAGCTGGGCCGAAATCGCCGACGAGATCATCGCGGCGGCCAAGTCCGCACGCTACGGCCGCGTCGAGCGCAACACCAAGGAGACGCGCATCGTCGTCGAGGCCTGGCTCGACCGCACGGGCAGGAACGAGATCAATACGGGCGTGGGGTTCTTCGACCACATGCTCACGCAGATCGCCGTGCACGGCGGCATCAGCCTGCGCGTGCACGCGGTGGGCGACCTTGAGATCGACGATCATCACACGATCGAGGACGTGGGGCTCGCCTTGGGCGAGGCGCTCAAGACGGCGCTCGGCGACAAGCGCGGCATCCGCCGCTTCGGCTTCCTGCTTCCGATGGACGAGACGCTCGCGCGCTGCGCGCTCGACATCTCCGGTAGGCCCTACCTCACCTTCAAGGCGAAGTTCAAGCACCGCAAGGTGGGGGACATGTCCACCGAGATGGTCGAGCACTTCTTCCGCTCGCTCGCCCAGACGATGGGCGTGACGCTCAACCTCAAGGCGCAGGGCCACAACGACCACCATGTGGCCGAAGGGCTCTTCAAGGCTTTCGGGCGCACGCTGCGCGACGCCGTGAGAATCGAAGGGAGCGACCTGCCGTCCTCCAAGGGAGTGCTCTGATGCGTGCCGTCATTCTTGATACGGGCGTCGCCAATCTCTCGTCGCTCGCCTTTGCGGTGAAGCGCCTGGGCGTCGAACCCATCATCAGCCGCGAGGCGGCGGACATCCGTGCCGCCGACCGCATCTTCCTGCCCGGCGTGGGCACGGCCCGCGCGGCCATGGCCGCCATCGAGGCGGTCTTGTGGACCTCATCCGCGAGGCCACGCAGCCCGTGCTCGGCATTTGTCTCGGCGAACAGATTCTCGGACGCCGAAGCGAAGAGACGGGCGGCGTCGAGCTGCTCGGCCTCATCGATGCCGAAGTCCGCGCCCTGCGGGCCGACGGACTGCCCTTGCCGCACATGGGGTGGAACCGGGTGTATCCGGAGGAGACGCCTCAGGCGAAGCTTCTCTTCAAGGGCATCGAGCCCGGCGACTGGTTTTACTTCGTGCACAGCTACGCGATGCCGC
>CABUOH010000219.1 GCA_902493085.1 uncultured Sutterella sp.
CATCCGCGCGGCCCAAGTCGGCGATGGACCAGCCGAGCCCCGGATGGGTATGGATGAGCGGGCGGTCAAAAGGCTTGTCGACGGCCTGCCTGAGGAGGTAGAGGTTCGAGCGCAGACTGTCGGAGGCGGGCGGCTCGCCCTGCCAGAGGACGGCTTCGAGACGGCGCCTTGAAACGATGCCGGGGCTTTGCTGCATCAGTTCGCGCAGCATCTGCAGGCACGTGGGATTGAGTCTGATGTCGCAGCCGTTTCGTTCGACTCGAAGCGTTCTCAGGTCGAGCGAGAGCGGGCCGACGGCAAGGCGCCCGGCGGGATCGGCGCCGCTTCTGCGCAGAAGCGCCTCGACGCGGGCGGCCAGCTCGCGAAGGGAAAACGGCTTGATCAGGTAATCGTCGGCTCCGCTCGTGAGGCCTTCGACCCGGTCGTCGACGGTGTCGCGCGCGGTGAGCATCAGTATGGGCACCATGAGGCCCGAGGCGCGCAGCTTCCTTGTGAGCGTCATGCCGTCGGTGTCGGGAAGACCGACGTCGAGAATGACGAGGTCGTAGGTCGAGCGCTCGAGCCGCTCAAGCGCCTCGAGTCCCGTGGCGGCGGCTTCGGGCGTCCAGCCGTCCTTCATGGCGAGGAAGTCTCGGACATTGGCGAGAATGTCGGGGTTGTCGTCGACGACGAGGATTCGAATGCTCATGCGTGTGTCCGGAAAAGGTGTTCGGAAAAGGTGTTCGGAAAAGATGTTGGGAGGATGTTACCTCGAATGGCTTCGGCGGTCATTTCGGCCTTGCATCGCTTCGACCGGTCAGATCCCATTCAGGACGATAGGTCGAGGACCGGACGCCGAGGACGCCGAGCACGGTCGAGTAGAGGTGCTCGTGCGTGACGCCGCCCGCGGGCGTTCGGGCAAGATGGGCCGCATCAAACCCGAACGTGCGTCCCCAGTCCTGTGAAAACCAGAGGGCCATCGGCACGCGGGTTTGTTCGTCGGGCGCCATGAAGTAGGGCGTTCCGTGCAGATAGAGGCCGCCTTCGCCCAAGCTTTCGCCATGGTCCGAGACGAAGATGAAGCCCGCCTCAATGTCGGTCCTCGCCTTGAGTTTGCGGATGAGCCGGCCGAGTACGTCGTCCGTATAGCGCACGGCATTGTCGTAGGCGTTGACGATGCTCTCCCTGGAGCAGGCGCCGAGGTCTGCATCCGTGCATTCGGGTTTCCAGACCTTGGCGCTCTCAGGCGAGTCTTCCGAGTAGCGCGGGCCGTGCTCTCCGTAGAGATGGTAAAAGAGCACCGTCGGGCGGTCGGAGGAAAGACGCCCGAGGTCCGCGTCGAGCTCGTCGACGAGCACGGCGTCAAGGCAGCGTCCCGAGCGGCAGGCCGTGCGCTTGGGATCCGGTTTTCTCACCTCAACGTTGGCGCAGGTGCCCTTGCAGCCGCTCTGGTTGTCCACCCAGACGACATTGGCGCCTGCGCGGGATAGGAGCGACGGAAGCGACTCTTCCTTCAGAATGCGTCTGCGGCTGTAGTCCGAGCGTCCGATGCGGCTCAGCATGCAGGGGAGCGAGACGTCGGTGCTGCTGCCGCAGGCGACGACGGACGGATGGCTGATGACGCCTTCGGCGCGAAGCGCGGGCGTGGTGTCGCGGCCGTAGCCGGCAAGGCCCCAGTTGGCGGAGCGGGCGGTTTCGCCGATGACGACGAGAAGGACGGCGGGACGCTTGAGGGAAGCGGTCAGCGTCGGATTCGGGTCGACGATCGTCTTGACGGAGGCGTCTGGCGAAGCGTCTCGTGCGAGCGTGGCGGCAAAGGCGTAGGGGACGTTGACGGGCGTGATCAGGTAGCGGAGCGCCTTGTCGCTGCGCATGACGCTCGCGAGCGTGTTGAATTGAAGAAGGAATAGGCCCAGGCCGACCGCGAGCGCAGCGAGGGCGGCACCGGTGCGCACGGCTCCGGGCCTGAGGCCTGCGGGCGTCATGTCGGCGGCCGCCGCGGCGAGAATGGGCGGAAGACCTGCCGCGATCGTCAGCACGATCGTGCGGGCCGAAAGGTAGGTGGAGGCCTCGTGCGGGTCGGTCGTGATGATGTTGCGGGCCATGTCCGGATCAAAGGCAATGCCGTAGAGAACCGTGCCCGCAAAGAAGGCGGCTCCGCTCGCGTTGAGAAGGACGAGGACGGTGCGTCGCACGGGGCGCGGCAGCGCCGATGCCAATGAGAGAATTGCGACGGCAATGAAGAAGAGCCCGGCGGCGAGAACGGCGAGCGTCAGGGCTCCGCGGGCGGTCCAGGCAAAAAGCGGATCGGAGAGGCCGACGGCCCGGGCGAGAAACGGCGCATTGAAGACGAACGTCCACCAAAGGGCGGTGAGCATCACGAGCGCGCGCTCGGAGAGCGGCCCGGCAGAGGCGCACGAGGTTCGCCTCGAGAGAATGAGTGCGTGGAGCGCCGCACACGCGAGCCAGTCGACGATGCCGGTCACGAGCACGTGAGAGACGAAGTGCGCGCCTTCCATGACGCGTGCTGCGCCGCACAGAAGCCCGAAGGCGACGGCAAATAGGAGAGCGGCCGCCGCCGCGCGGGGGCGCACGTCCTTGAGCGCAAAGTAGAAGGCAAGGAAAACGAAGCCCGTGCCCGCGTGTCCCGAGGGCCAACAGCGGCCCGGAAGTCCGTTCAGGTCAAAGGCGGGATTCGTCAGCGGGGCCGGGCCGCCGAAGGCCTCAAGCGACCAAGGACAGGCGACGCCCGTCGTGCTTTTGAGCCACCAGACGAGGGAGGCGCAGGCGGCCATCGCAATGAGCACGTAGAGCGCGCGCCTCGGGGCTTCCTCTTCAAGGATGCGGCGGCCTTGGGCGAGTACAAGGGCCAGATGGGCGAGGAGCGTGCAGGCGGTGACGGCCGCAATGAGCTTCGGCAGCCGGTAGAGGATCGTCTTGAAGGCTTCGTTCTGATGCCAGGGCCAGCCGTCGGCGAAAAAGAGCCGCGAGACGGAGAGGTCGAAGGCGTGGGGCGGCACGAGGGCCAGAATGACCAGGAGAGAGGCGGGAATCAGAAGGCCTGTGAGAAGCGGCGCAGGTATGCGGGAGGACGGATAGCGATCTTGTGTGGACATGCGAAGCCTCGGCTGGAGTATCGATGTCCGAAGTATCGGGCCAAGCCCGTCAAAACCGCGTGACGGGGCGTCAAGGCGGCGTGAAGCG
>CABUOH010000220.1 GCA_902493085.1 uncultured Sutterella sp.
CCTGCCTTCAGTACGGACGGCGACATGCTTGCCGTGGCGCTTTCCCGAGACGGCCTCACCCAGATCTATCTGATGAACGCAAATGGCACTGGTCTTCGCCGCTTTACCAAGAGCTATGGCATCGACACTGAGCCTTGTTTTTCTCGAGATAAGCAGTGGGTTTACTTCACCAGCGACAGAGGCGGCGCCCCGCAAATCTATCGTCAACCTCTCTCCGGCGGTCCCGCAGAGCGCGTGACATTCGGTTCCAGCTATGCGATCAGTCCGGCGATCAGTTCGGACGGACGTTATCTCTCCTACATCTCCCGCATTGACGGACGATTCCGCACGGCGGTGATGGATCTTACAACTGGGCAGAACACGCTTGTGACCACGACCGACCGTGATGAATCGCCGTCCTTCGCGCCAAACGGCCGTTTCCTCGTCTATGCGACGGAAGTCAACGGACGCGGCGTGCTGGGAACGGCTTCAATTGACGGCAGGCTGTCGACGCGACTCACCGGCCAGGGAGACATTCGCGAACCCAACTGGGGACCGATCCTGCCCTGAGCAAGGGCGATGCTACGAAATCAACCACCACACAGTGCTAGGAAGAAAAAATGACCTTTTCTTGGAAAATCCTTGCTGCCTCGGCAGCGATTGCAGCTCTGTTGAGCGGCTGCTCGTCCGTGTCTCTTGATGAAAGCGCCAAGGACGGCACGCTTGCGGGCCAGACTGTCGAGGGCCAGCCTCAGACGGTGAATCCGTTTGCAGATCCGAACAACCCGCTCTCCAAGCGTTCCGTGTACTTCGCCTTCGATTCTTATGAGGTTGAGGCTCAGTACATGCCTGCCGTTGAAGCTCATGCACGCTGGCTCGCCGCCAACCCGAACGTCAATGTCGTCATTCAGGGCAATACTGACGAACGAGGCGGTCGCGAATACAATCTCGCTCTTGGACAGAAGCGCTCCGAAGCCGTCAAACAGCGTCTTCAGCTGCTCGGCATCCCCGCCGAACGCATTGAGGCCGTTTCCTTCGGTCGTGAAAAGCCGGTGGCCTTCGGGCACAGCGAGGAAGCTTGGGCCCAGAATCGCCGCGCCGACATTGTCTATCCGACGGAAGTGATCTTCGGCAAGACTGCTCAGTAACCTCAGGATCCTTCTTTTGGAGAAGCAGGCCGGACGTTGCCCTCGGGGATTGCGACCGGCCTTTTGTCATGAACGCTTCATTCGTGCCGTGGCGCGAAGGAGCCTTCGGAGACCATATGAATTTGAACAAGTTGATGGTTCAGGCCGGCGCAGCTGTGATTGTGTGGGGAACCGCTTCAGGCGCCATGGCTTTTGCGGACGATGATGCCCGTCGTGCGATTCTTGACCTTCGCGCTCAGGTGGCCGCTCTCGAGGAACAGCTCAAAAACGCTCAGATCTCGTTTGTGACGCGCCTTGACAACCTGCAAAACCAGAACCGAATCCTCACCGGACAGGTTGAAGAACTTGCGAATGCAGTCCGTCAGGAAAAACGAAGCACGCGGGATCTTTACACGAGCATTGACGAACGTCTCGGCAAGTTCGAGCCCCGCGAGGTCGAAGTGAATGGCGTGAAGGTCATGGTTCAGCCTCAGGAGCAGGCTTCTTATGACGCAGCCGTCGAGCTTCTCAAGGCAGGTGACTATAAGAAGGCAGCCGCAGCCTTCAACGCATTCGTTGCGGATTGGCCCAAGTCCGCCTATGCGGGTGATGCCGTATATTGGAGGGGATCCAGTCTCTTTGCTCTTGAACAGTACAAGAGCACGATCAATGTTCAGAATTCGCTGATCCGCAGCTACCCGAAGCATCCTCGCGTTCCCGATGCCATGATTTCAGTTGCATCGGCTCAGGCCGCGCTCGGCAATGTCAAAGCGGCTTCGGCGACGCTGGTCAAGGTGATCAAGCAATATCCAAATACGGACGCAGCCAAAACGGCCGCACAATTGCAGAAAACGCTCAAATAAACCGACGGCAGCATTCGAACACAGCCTGCTCCCTCATAGGGGCAGGCTATTGTTTTGTCGGACGAAGAAAGGAAAATGTCGCAGAAAGCCGCCTAATATGAGCAGAAGGGTTGTTATTAGGTTGTTTTACTTATTTCGGTCGTTTCTACTGCCTGGTCATAGTTGCTAGAATCACCATCGGAGGTGTTGCCGTGGGTTATGGCGACACCTTCAGTACCTTATAACTGCCCGGACAATTTCGTACCCCGTGGAGTTTTTCAACAAGAAGGACTTATGACTGAATTCAAGCAAATTTGCGGCGCCGACCTGCTCCGCAATCCGCAGCTCAACCGTGCCGATGCCTTTACTCAAGAGGAACGCGATGCTCGCGGTCTTCGCGGCCTTCTGCCGCCGGCTGTTTCCACCATGGAGCTGCAGGTCAAGCGCACGCTCGCTTTGCTCGATCGTTGCCCAACTGCTCTCGACAAGTTTTTGATGCTCGACAGCCTGCATGCGACCGATGAAGATCTCTACTTCAAAATCCTGATCGACTACATCGACGACTACATGCCCGTGGTTTACACGCCGACCGTCGGCGAAGTCTGCCAGAAGTTCAGCCATATTTACCGCTATCCGCGCGGCGCCTTCATTTCCATCAATGACAAGGGGCGCGTACGCGAAATCATTGAAAATTGTCCGAATGAGGAAGTCGACGTCATCGTCGTGACGGACGGCCAGCGCATTCTCGGTCTGGGCGACCTTGGCGTCAACGGCATGGGTATTCCCTGCGGCAAGCTGTCTCTCTACACCGCCTGCGCCGGCATTGCGCCGGAAAAGACGCTTCCCGTCACGATTGACGTCGGCACGAACAATCAGGACAATCTGGCCGATCCGATGTATCTTGGCCTTCGTCACGAACGCGTGACGGGTGAAGCCTACGATGAGCTCATCGAGGAATTTGTCACCGAAGCCCGCCGCCGCTGGCCCAACGTTCTTATTCAGTTCGAAGATTTCGGCAACAACCATGCTTTCGATCTTCTCGAGCGCTACAGAGACGAGGTGCTTTGCTTCAATGATGACATTCAGGGTACGGCAGCCGTAGCCGTCACGGGCGTCTACTCCGCCCTGCGTGTCACGAAGCAGAAGCTTGCCGATCAGCGCTTCCTTTTCCTCGGTGCCGGCGAAGCCGCCACAGGCATTGCAGAGCTCCTCGTTGATGCAAT
>CABUOH010000221.1 GCA_902493085.1 uncultured Sutterella sp.
TTTGTTGTCGGCGCGAACGGCGAAGCCGTCAGTGTTCTGCGAGAAGTGGCCGCAGGCTGCGGGCCGACCTTCGTGTATCTGTACGGCCCCAAGGGCGCGGGTCTCACGCATCTGCTCAGAAGCTTGGTGCCCGAAGAGGGCTTTCGCGTGCCTCTCTTCGATCCGAAGGTGCCGCTGTATGTCGTCGATGACGTGGACGAGCTCGATCCGGGCTGGGCGCTGCAGTTGCTGGCGCTGCAAAATGCCGTGCACGGGACGCCGGGGATGCACCTCGTCTGTGCGGGCCGCGTGCCGGCCGCTCAGCTGTCGCTTCCCGAGGTCGTCCGAAGCCGTCTTGCCTGGGGACTCTGCTATGCGATTCGACCGCTTGACGACGAGGAGCGATTGGCCGAGCTTCATCGGCAGGCTGCTCGTCGCGGCATTGAGCTGACGCCCGAAATCCTTCACTGGATGGGAGTCAATCTGCCGCGCGACATGCGCACGCTTACCTGCGTGCTTGACGAGGCGGACCGCCTCGGGCTTCAGAAGCAGCGCCGCGTGACGCTTCCCCTGTTGCGTGAGGCCGTGACCTCGCTTGATGAGCGTCAGCACGCGCGTCAGACATACTGACTCAGTTAGTTTTTCCACAAAATGAAGTTTGCAGTCTTCGACCTTGACCACACGCTCCTACCCGTCGACAGCGGCGAGAACTGGAGCCGCTGGCTCGTAAGATCCGCCGGCATGGACGTCGTTCAGATGGATGCCCGGATCGAAGCTTACGCCGAGGCCTACCGCAAGGGCACCTTCAGCGCCGACGAATTCATGGGCTTTCAAGCCGGTCTTCTGGCCTCCAGCCGGAGGTCGGATCTGGAAGAGTGGCGCGAGGCCTACATCAATGCCTGTGTTCGTCCGCACCTGCGGCCTGAGGCGATCGAGCTTGTCGAGTCGCGCCGCAGAGCCGGCTTTGAACCCGTGCTTGCTTCGGGCACCCATGCCTTTGTGACGGGGGCGATCGCGCCGCTTTTCGGCATCAGGCATCTTGTGGCGGCACGCCCCGAAGAGGACGCCGAAGGCGAATTTTCGGGCCGGATCACAGGGTCGCACTCTTATGGAACGGGGAAGCTGACGCTTCTTAAGGCATTTCTGGAATCTCAGGGAGCGATGGACGGGGATCTTGCGCTTGAGGCCTACAGCGACTCGATCAATGATCTGCCGATGCTTGCGTTCGCCGCAGAGCGCGGCCAGGCGTTTGCCGTCAACCCGGACGGCATGCTGCAGTCGGAAGCAGTCCGAAGAGGCTGGCCGATCATGAACATTTTCAAAAAGGACAGGGCTTAAATGTTTGGCCGTATTGTCAATCGGGTGAGGGACATGTTCGCCCCCCGTTCCGTTGTCGTCAAGAACCCCCGCGTCATCAGCGCGGAGGAGCACCGCATTGATCCGGCTCTCGTGTCGCCTGAGGCCCGCGCGACCTGCGAAGCGCTCAAGCGCCGAGGCTTTCAGGCTTATATCGTGGGCGGCGCCGTTCGCGACCTGATGCTCGGCGTGACGCCCAAGGACTTCGACGTGGCGACGGACGCGACGCCCGAACAGGTGAAGCGCTGTCAGCGTCGCGCCGTGATCATCGGCCGCCGCTTCAAGCTCGTTCACGTGATTTTCGGCCGCGAAATCATCGAATGCTCGACGTTTCGCGCGCTCGAAGGCTCGGGGCAGCGCAAGGATGCCACGGGCCGCGTGGTTTCCGACAACGTCTTCGGGGAAATGTGGGAGGATGCGGCTAGGCGCGACTTCACGATCAATGCGCTTTACTACGATCCGCAGACGCAGGAGCTTTTCGACTACCACCGCGGCTTTGAGGATATTGCCGCGAAGCGTCTTCGCATGATCGGCGATCCTGCTCAGCGCTACCGCGAGGATCCCGTTCGAATGATGCGTGCGGTGCGAATTGCCGCAAAGCTCGGCTTCACGATCGAGCCTGCTACCGAAGCGCCGATTCCGAAGATGGCGAGGCTTCTTGAGAACGTGCCCTCCGCCCGCTTGGTCGACGAGGTTCTCAAGCTTCTGACGTGCGGTCACGCCGTGGCCTGCATGTCCAAGCTTCGTCAGGAGGGACTTCACAAGGCGCTGCTGCCGCTGCTCGACGTGATCGTCTCCGAACCCGATGGCGAAGAGTTCCTGATGCTTGCCTTGAAGCGGACTGATGAGCGCATCGCGGTCGGCAAGAAGATTTCTCCCTCCTTCCTTTTCGGGACCCTGCTTTGGCCTCAGGTCGTCAAGCGCTGGCGCTACAACGAGGATGAAAAGGGCATGAGCCGCATGGCGGCGCTTCATGCAGCTTGCGTCGACGTGCTCGCCACCCAGTGCCAGCAGCTGAACATCCAGCGTCGTTACCAGGCGGACATTCATGATTTGTGGATGCTTCAGGCAAGGTTTGAACGCCGCACCGGAAAGACCGCTTATGCGCTTGTCTCGCACCCGCGCTATCGCGCGGCCTACGACTTCATGCTGCTGAGGTCGCTGCTCGGCCATGTGCCCGAGTCTCTTGTTCAGTGGTGGGATGCCTTTGCGCTTGCCGACGACAAGACGCGGGCGGACATGATCGCCGAGGCTCAGCGGGAAGCCCGGATGACGGGCGAGGCCGCTCGAAGCCACCGCCGTCGGTCTGCCTCGTCCAAGGCGGATGCGCCTGCGGCGGAAGACGGAGAGCGCCGCTCTTCGAGAAGACGCCGCCGCTCGCCGCGCCGTTCCTCAGGCAGCCGTCAGGAGCGCGGCGATGCCTGAGGCGCTGATTGCGCTCGGGGCCAATCTCGGAAAGCCTGTTGAGGCACTTCGGTCCGCCGTGAAGGCGATTGAAGAAGCAAACGGCATCCGCCTGCTCGGTGCGAGCTGCTTCTATACGACAAGTCCCGTTGACTCTTCAGGCCCGGACTACGTCAATGCCGTCGTGCGGGTCGAGACGACGCTCGACCCGATGGCGTTGCTGCGTGTTTGTCAGACAATTGAAAATGCGCACGGCCGAGTGCGGCCCGCAGGCGTTGTCAATGCGCCGAGAACGCTCGATTTGGATGTGATCGCTTATGAGGGTGTCGTTTCCGACGATCCGGTTTTGACGCTCCCGCATCCCCGCATGCATGAGCGTCTCTTCGTGCTCGTGCCGTTGGCGGATCTTCTGCCGGAGTGG
>CABUOH010000222.1 GCA_902493085.1 uncultured Sutterella sp.
CGTTCGCCTGGGCTCCGTCGCCATTCTCGACTGCCTCGTCTTCGGCCGCCTCGCCGGCCAGAAGGTCGCCGCCGTCAAGTAAGGCCTGAAGCGGTTTCGATGCGCCGCCCGCGCGCGGCGCATCCCCGCAGCCGTCCGGCTCCTCGGCCGGGCATCAACAACGCCCGAAGGGTCCCGCCCTTCGGGCGCCGTTTCTTGGGGGCGCGCCCGTGCCGGCGGGCGCCTTCGAACGGTTTCGCCGAATCCGTCGTTCGGAAAAACCAATAGTCTCTTAAATCAGACGCCTTTTCACTGATTGAGGTAAACTATTGGGAAACATTCTCATGCGGGTGCGTGAAAAAGGGGCGGCGCCTTTGCGCCGTCGACGCGCCTCCATGACGTCACGACGATAACGAGAAGAATCTCCCACAAGCATGAATGTGATGCATACCGAGGCTGAGCGCCTTGCCCTGATCAGGGGGGCGCTTGAGCGTCTCACGGCGGCCGCGACGGGCCTATTTGAAGATTGGCAGCAGGCGAGGAGCTTTCTCCCGTCGGGCTGCCGAAAGCTCATGCAGGATCTTGCCTTCGAGCAGGCGTCCTGGCTCGAGCGCCTCGAGCGCGAGGCGGGCCCGGGCACGTCGTTTGCGGCGCTCGAGAGCTTCGAGGATTTTGCCGCGCGCGTGCGCAGGCTCGTCCTCGCGCATGCCGCAAGTCCTCAGGCGCTCATGGGCGAAGTCTTTGAGAGCGAAGAGGAGGAACGGCTCTTCTTTCGGCGCTGGAAGCATTTTCTCGATGCGGGCATCGGCACGATTGCGCGCAGCTTCGTGATCGACGACATCATCTTTGCGGGCCAGATCGTCGCGAGCATGCGTCTCGTCGGGCTTCTGCGCCGCATTACGGCCGAATGGGCGCATCTCTCGCCCGAGCACCGCCATCAGCTCGGGATCGACTTTCGAGAGAACGCGCAGGCGCTGAGCGAAGCCTACGGCACCGCCTCGAGCGCCGACTTCATTCTGATGAAGGAGCGCTTTGCCGATCGGCTCAAGGGCGAATTCGAGGGCTTTCTTGAATCGGGCGAGTATCCGCTCGACATGTCGGAGCGCGACGCCGTGATCTTTCGCGCGGCCTCGGAGCGCTTCTCGAAGGGCGTCATCGCCACCGTGAAGAGCGTGGTCGCGCAGTGCGAGCGCGGCGGCCCCGAGGCGGTGCGCGCCTTCGGGCTCACGCTCGACGCGGGCCGCATGTTCCTTGAGGGTTCGGGCGGCGACGAGGCGCCCGAGTACTGCTGCCGCACGCTTCTCCCGAGACTTGAGCGTCTTTTCGAGACGGTCTGACTTCGTCATGATTCTCTTTGTTCACGGTCCGACCCACGTCGGCAAAACCGTCTTCGCCCGCGAGCTCACCGCTCGAACGGGCGTCTCGAACCTGTCAGTCGATCTGCTCAAGATGGGCCTCATCCGAAGCGGAGTGACCCGCCTTACGCCCGAAGACGATGAGGCGCTCACGGCATTTCTCTGGCCCGTCGTCCGCGAAATGGCGCGGACGGCTCTCGAAAACCGTCAGCCGCTCATCATCGAAGGCGACTATCTGCCCGAAGACTGGCGGGCTTCGTTCGAGGCCGATGCGCCCGTGGCAGCCGTCGGCTTGGCCATGACCGAATCCGGTCTGCGGGCCCGGTACGGCGACGTCGTGCGGCACCGCCACGCGGCGGAGATTCGCCGCCACGATGCGCCGCTGCTCGAAGAGCTTCTTGAGGCGCATGCTCAAACGCGGGCGCGCTGCGCGCGCACGGGCGAGCGGCTTTTCCTGATTGACGTCGGGTTCGAGGACGCAGTCGAGAGTGCGGTCCGATGGGCGTCGCAGTTTTTCGCGAAAGAGGTTCCCTCAAGTGCGGACCGCCGCTGACGGCGAATTCGTTACGTTCTCAAGAGCCTGAACCCAAAGATTTGTTAAGACGCGTTTTCCGCTGTAAATCAAGGAGCGCCCGCCCTGAAGTCCCCTGTACGCTGATGGCATCAAAGGAGGTGCATCATGCGCAAATGGCTCTGGGGATTCGTTTTTTTGACGACTGCGTTGTGGCTTTTCGGCTTGTGGCTCTCTCCGCCGGCATTCAACGCACGGGCCTGGGTGCACGAGCTTTTCTTCGTGACGGGCGTGTTGGCCTGGGGGCTTATGGCCCTGTGCCTCGTCATCGCCAACCGGCCCGCGTGGCTGGAAAGGATCGCGAAAACGCCGTTGGACGCGCTCTATGTTCACCACCGCGTGATCGGATGGTGGGCGCTCGGGCTCTCGTTTCTCCATTACTTCACGAAGGCTTGGGCGGTGCCGATCATAGGCCTGTTTTCGCTGCCCAAGCCCGCCAAGCCGACGCTTGGGCAGACGAGCGACGTCTGGGCGCTCTTTTGGCAGAGCCTGCGCCCGATCGCCAATGCGTCCGCGGAATGGCTTACCTGGCTGATGGGGGCGATCTGCATTCTGGCCGTCGTGCGCGTGCTCCGCTATTCTGCATGGCTCAACTTTCACAAGCTTCTTTCCGTCGTTTTTCTCGGACTGACGCTCCATTGCGTTCGTCTCATGGAGGCGGGCGACTTCTTCACGCCCTTCGGCTGGCTGAACCTTCTGATCACGTTCGCGGGCGGCTGGGCGGCCCTCAATCTGCTGATTTCCGGTCCGGGACGCGCCATGGAGCACGACGGCGTTCTGTTGGAGACCGTCACGTCGGAGAGCGTCACCCGTTGGACCATCGCGACTTCCCTTGCTTCGAGGATCGAGCCCGGGCAGTTCGTGTTCGTCAAGGTTCGCGGCGAAGCCCACCCGTTTTCAGTCGCATTGGTCGAGGACGACCGCATCGGACTCGTCATTCGGCATGCCGGACCGTTCACGTCCGGCGTGATGCCGGCCATTCCGGTCGGAGAGCGCATGAAGCTTGAAGGTCCTTACGGCGCCTTCAAGCCCGTGGCCGACGGTTCGCGCCAGATATGGGTTGCGGTTGGCATCGGGATTGCGCCCTTCATGGCCTGGCTCGGGGCGGCCGGAAAAAGCGGCTTCCGAAGCAGCTTCCGTAGCGGCGTCACGCTCCATTGGTGCGTGCGAAATGCGGAGAAGGAGCCTTTGCTCGAGGCCGTAAAGGCGCTCTGCCGGGATGCGGGTGTGAAGCTTGTCGTCCACGACGGACGAC
>CABUOH010000223.1 GCA_902493085.1 uncultured Sutterella sp.
TGCCTGGGCGATCGAGTTCTGGGCGGGCGTCGTGTGCGTGGGCTTCGCGGGCCCGCTCCTGCTCGGCCTCGCCGGAGGCGGCCTCATGTCCTTCTACCTGAGCGCTCTCTGCTCGGTGGCCGGCATGATGTGCCTGCGTCTCTTCATCCTCTACGCGGGTCAGATCCACGGTCTCTGACGAGTCCGAACCCGCAACACCCAAGCCGGGCATCCGTCCTTCGGGAACGGATGCCCGCATACTGCGGAGACGCATCATGCCCTGTCTTCCGAACGATTTTCCTGGCGCGGTCTCGACCGTGCCCGTCCTCAAGGACTTTCTCACCCTCGAGACCGAAGACGTGGTCGCCGAGGAGGTGCCCGTCGCGCTCGTCTACAACGGCATTTCGCACACCGTCATGATGGCTTCGCCCGTCATGCTCGAAGCGTTCGGCATCGGCTTCAGCCTCACCGAAGGCATCGTCGGGACGATTGCCGACATCTACGACGTCGAGGTCATCGAGGCCTGCGGTTCCGGGCGCGAAGTGCGCCTCACCATCAGCTCCGAAGCCTTTCATCACTTCAAGGCCCGCCGGCGCGCCATGCTCGGGCGCACGGGCTGCGGCATCTGCGGCGTCGAGAGTCTCGGCGACGCGCTCCGTCCCGTGCCGAACCTTCCCTTTACGCAAACCTTCGACATGCGCTTTTACCGAGACGCCGTGTCCCAGCTCAAGCGCTTTGAGCGCATCGGCGCTCTGACGGGCTGCACCCACGCCTCCGTCTGGATCTCTCCCGACGGGACCCCTGCGGGCGGGGCCGAGGACGTGGGGCGTCATGTCGCGCTCGACAAGCTCCTCGGCCTTCGCGCGCGCGAGGGCTGGCGGGACGGCGCGCTCGTGGTGAGCTCCCGCGCCTCCTACGAAATGGTTCAAAAGGCCGCCATGTGCGGCGTTGAAATCCTCTTTGCGGTGTCGGCCCCGACGGCATTGGCCGTCAGAACGGCCGAGCGATGCGGCATGACGCTCGCGGCCTTCGCGCGCGCGGGCGGCCTCAACGTCTATACCCATCCCGAGCGCCTCAAGGCGGTGCAGGCGCAGAAGCTTTGCGCGTGAGGGAGTTGGGCGCACGACGAGAAGAGCAGTGGTCTTGCCGGGCGGTCCGTTGCTGCGGAAATGTCCAGGGGGAGGTTGTCGAGGGGAGGTTGACTGTGACGCAGCCGTTGAGGCATAATTCTCCTCAACGCGAGAAAGATCAAGACATGCTGTTTTTTGAAGAGATGCACAGCTTGTCTCCTTCTTGACGTCAGGCCCCGGTTTGGCTCGGGGCCTTTTTCGTTGCTGAACCCGACGTGGAAACTGCCAATCGGGGCCCTGTACGAAGGTAAACAGAGATCGCAGAAAAAATTGTACTTGATCGGCGATTTCGGCATGCCCCCCTCGATGACGAAGGCGTGGCGGATCAGCACGCATTGATCGCAAAAGATGTTCAAAAGCTACAAGGTGGGACTGACGTTCCCGCGTTGTAAACGAGTACGCGACGGGCCTTTCGGGGCCTTTTTTTCATTTGATCCGGCCCATTCTGCGGCGAAGAATGATTTATTCGGACGCAGATGAAGAAAACGGCGGATCTCCGATTGGAAATCCGCCGTAGAGAGGCTCGCTGATCCCGCCCGGGGAGGCGGGATGCAGTCATCAGAACGTGTAGAGAACGTTCACGCTGCCCGTGCCGCCGCGGCGGTCACCGGCATAGCCCTTGAGGCCGACACCGATCGTCCAGGGACCGGACGCTTCGGGCTTCATCGTGAAGCCGAGGTCGACGATTGCGCTGTCGCCCTTGAGGCTGGGCGCATCAAGCGCGGCAGTGGCGCCGCCGAACTTGAGTTCGCCTTCGGCCTTGCCGTCGAAGACATGTTCATAGGCCAGACCGGCATACCAGTCAAAGGCTTCGTACGCGCCTTCGAGGCGGGCGCCGAAGCGAACCGCATGCGCCGTCATGTCGTCCATGGAGAAGCCTTCGCGTGCCGCGCTCTGAAGCGTGACGTCGTCGCCTTCAACATAGGAGAAGAGGTAGCGGCCGTAGGCGTCGAGCTTGACGCTTGGAGCCAGGTTGAACACATAGCCCGCACCGACGTGCGCCGTCGCGTAGAGGCCGTCGGCATCGTACTTCGCCGAGGTTGCGGAATAGGTGCCGTCGAATTCGGTCGAAACCTTGCCGAGACGAACGGCGCCGTCAAGGTAGAAGGGTTCTGCGAAGTCAAGGCGCGCCGCAGCGCCGATGCCGTAGTAGTCATGGTCGGCGTCGGCCTCGGCCGATGCCACATGAGATTCGGACGACGCCCAGCCGGCTTCAATGAAGCCCGCGACGGTCAGATTGTCAATGCGGCCCGCGGTGCCCGCGAGACGCCCTTGACGTTGACGTGCGACCCGGTTTCATAGCGGTTGAACCCGCCCGCCATCGCGCCGAAGGCCGTGAAGGCCCCGTCCTTGGCAGCCGCGCGGATCGAGCGCATGCCTTCGTCGGCCACGAATTCGGCGCCCTGCGTCACGAAGGCGACGGAGCCGAGCTGCGCTTCGGCAAGCGTCTTCGTGTTGTCGGAAACGGCGACCTTGGAGGCGCCGATCGTCGTGCTCTCTTCGCCGGAACCGATCACGAGCCCCTGGGTGCTCAGAAGCAGATCGGCGCTCGAGACAGCTTCGTCGCCGAGGTTATAGACGACGTCGCCGAAGTCGTTCTTGAGCGTGAGCGTCGTGTCGGCCGCAGTCGTGTAGTTTCCCTTGACGAGCATCGTGCCCGAGGTCACGTTCTGAGCAACGAGCGTCGTGTCGCCCGACATGTCGAACGAGGCGTTCTCGTTGGTGAGCGTCAGGATTGCGCCGCCTTCGGGCGTGCCGGTGCCGTCAAAGACGATGTCGTTAGCCGTGCCGCCCGTGAATTCGCCAACGCTGTTGGCGCCTTCGAGGTAAAGAGAGGTCTGCGTGTTGGCGTCTTCGGAAATCTGAACCGAGCCGACCTTCGAGTTGATCAGGTTGATCGTGCGGGTGGTCTTGGAGGCCGGATCGGCAGCTGCGGCTAAGAGCATGACGCTGCTTGCGGCAGGAGCTTCATACGTATCGGTGCTGACGGTGCCCGTCACGGTCGTATCGGCAAGCGTGATGACGGAGTTGCCGACC
>CABUOH010000224.1 GCA_902493085.1 uncultured Sutterella sp.
AAGACTGTCGATGCTCGCCACGGCGAGCGGTCTCACGCGCTTTTCAAACCTGTCCTTGAGGGCCTCGTACTGCACGAAGGCCTGATCGCCCGAATCATGCGGCCCCCCGTTGAGCAGGCCCTTGCTCATGAGCTTGTCGCCGAATTCGTCAAGCGCCGTCAGCGTCTTCTCACGACGAAGTTCATACGAGGAGAAGGGGTCCGCAACGGCGAGCGCAAGCTTATAGCTCTGCATGCGCATGCTGCCCGACACGTTGATGGCGCCCCCCGAACCTGCGGAGCGTTCCGTAAGAACAAGCGCCGGCGCGGCGGCCAGCGCGGCGAGCAGGCCGATCACGGCAAGAACGACGAAGTACTGTCGGACGATGGAGGCGCGAAGCCAATGAGTGAGACGCATGACGGATTCCTGACGTGGTGGTTTTGGAGCGGTGGTTTTGGAGCGATGGTTTTGGAGCGATGGTTCTGGAGCGGTCCCTTCGATTGTACGCAGGCCAAACGCAACGGGCCGCTCCCTCATGCGAAGAAGCGGCCCGGCTGCCGTGGGTTTTCGCCTCAGACAATCAAACCCAAACGATCAAACCCAGACGATCAAAGCGTGTCGATGCCCGTCACCTTGAAGCCCGCCCCCGTCACGACGGCGGCGAGCATTACGTCGGAGACGGCGCCCGCAGCCTTCACGCGGGCCTCCTTCTTCTCAAGGTCCGCCTCGGCGGACTCGACGCCGGGCAGCGCGCGAAGCGCCTTTTCGACGGCGGCCGTGCAGTGGCCGCAATGCATGCCTTCAATATGAATCACCTTGTCCATCATGGAACTCCCTGTTGTGGATGCACCTTCGCTCCCCGCATCTGCGGAGAGAACCGGCGCCTTGAAGAATCGCAGGCGAAGCGCGTTCGTCACGACGCTCACCGAACTCATGCTCATGGCCGCCGCCGCAATCATCGGATTGAGGAGAAGCCCGAACACGGGGTAGAGGACGCCTGCCGCAATCGGAATGCCGATCACATTGTAGGCAAACGCCCAGAAGAGGTTCTGGCGGATGTTGCGCATGACCGCGCGGGAAAGATCGACGGCGCCCACGACGCCCTCGGGCGAATCGCGCATGAGCACCACGCCGGCGCTTGCGCGTGCGGCATCCGTGCCGCCTCCCACGGCCACGCCCGCATCGGCCTGGGCGAGCGCAGGCGCATCGTTGACGCCGTCGCCCACCATGGCGCAGGGTCCCTCGGCCTGCAGCGCCTTGACATGCGCGGCCTTTTCGCCGGGCCTCACGTCCGCGATGATGTCGTCGGCCCCGATGCCGAGCCTTGCACCGACGGCCTCGGCGGTGCGGCGGTTGTCGCCCGTAAGCATCACGACCCTGAGACCCCTCGCGCGCAGCGCCTCAACCGAGGCCTTCGACTCGGCTCTCACCTTGTCGGCCACGGCGATGACGCCTATCACGCTCCCGGCCGAGGCGATGAAGAGCGGCGTGGCGCCCCGGGACGCCTCGCCCTCGGCCACAGCCTTGAGAACGTCAGGCACCTCGAACCCGAGGCCGGTCATCAGGCGGGCATTGCCCGCCGCCACCGGCGTCCCGGCCATCATGCCCTTCAAGCCCCCGCCCGGGATCTGCTCAAAATTCTCCACGTCCTCAACGGGCAGGCCGCGTGCCTGGGCTTCGGCCGCAACGGCCTGGGCGAGCGGATGCTCGGACGGCTTTTCGAGGGCCGCCGCCACAAGCATCACGACCGTCTCAAGCCCGGGCACCGCAGATGCAATCTTCGTGACGACCGGGCGCCCCTCGGTAAGCGTGCCGGTCTTGTCGAAGACGACGGTCTTGAGTCCGGAGAAGACCTCGAGCGCCTCGGCGCTCTTGAAGAGCACGCCCATGCCCGCGCCGCGCCCCATGCCGACCATTACGGCCGTCGGCGTCGCGAGCCCGAGCGCGCACGGGCACGATATGACCAGTACTGAAACGGCCGCATTGAACGCGAACTCCAAATCGCCGTCGATCCAATACCAGACGACGCCCGTCAGAAGCGCAATCGTCATCACGACCGGCACGAAGATCCCGCTCACCTTGTCGGCGAGCCGGGCAACGGGAGCTTTGGATGCCGTCGCCTCTTCGACAAGCCGGATGATGCCCGAGAGCACCGTATCGCCGCCCACGCGCGTTGCACGCATCCTGAAGGCGCCCGCCGCAAGCAGCGTCGCGCCCGTCACCATTTCGCCGGGCCCGCGCGTCACGGGCAGGCTTTCGCCCGTCAAGGCGGACTCGTTCAAAAGCGCCGTGCCCTCGAGGATCACGCCGTCGACGGGTACCGTCTCGCCCGTCTTCACGACGACGATGTCGCCCGAAACCACTTCTTCCGTCCCGACACGCACCTCTTCGCCGCCTCTCACCACCACGGCCGTCGGCGGCGCGAGCTTCATGAGCGCCGTCACGGCCTCCGTCGTGCGGCGCTTGGCGCGCGCCTCGAAATACTTGCCGAGCGAGATGAGCGTGACGATCGTCGCCACCCCCTCGAAGTAGAGGCTGTGCGCAAAGCGGTGCAGCGCCGCCTCGTCCCCGACGGCCTGAGCGGCAAGGAGCCTGTAGATCACATAGACGCCGAAAACGAGCGCCGCGCCCGCGCCGACCGCAATGAGACTGTCCATGTTGGGCGCCCGGTTGACGAGTGCCTTGAAGCCGCCCGTAAAGTAGTGCCGGTTGAGAAGGACGACCGGAAGCGACAGCAGAAACTGCGTGAAGGCCATCATCGGCGCACCCGCCGGGCCTTCGAGCATGCCCGGCACGGGCAGGCCCGCCATCGGCCCCATCGAGAGCCACATGAGGGGCGCAAGAAGCGCAAAAGACCACATGAGGCGCCTGCGTGCGCCCTGAGCCGCCGCCAGAGCATCCCCCTCGGGCGCCGAGGCCACGGGAGTCTTCCTGCGATCTCCTGCATCTCTTTCCGTCGCGCCGTAGCCCGCATCGCTTACCGCCCGCTCGATGTCGGAGACGTCGAGCATGTTCTCGTCAAACGTCGCTTTGAGCGAATTCGTGAGCAGATTGACCTCGGCCGCACTCACCCCCTTGAGCGCGCACACCGCCTTCTCGACGCGGCTTGAACAAGCCGCGCAGCTCATGCCCGTCACGTTGAACTGTCTGGTTTTCATG
>CABUOH010000225.1 GCA_902493085.1 uncultured Sutterella sp.
AACCCTCCTTTTTGGGCTGACGGGCCCGGCGGGGTAGGCGGCGCGCTTCGAGCATGAGGCCGGTCTCGTCGTCACCTGCGGCTGCCACGTCGGAGAAGGGCGTTCCAAGACCGAGCGCCTGAAGGACGGATGCGACGTTGCCGATCGCAATGCCGCAGTCGCCGTTTTCAAGTTTCGAGAGCGTGTTGAGCGAAATGCCCGCACGCTCCGCCACGACGGATTGAGGGAGACGGCGGCGAAGACGCGCCGCCTTCAGGTTGGCGCCCAGCGTCCTGACGGACTCCTCAACGGCAAAACTCGGTCTCATAACACGCAATATCCTGTGAGTAATGAAGCTTTACATGGAGCAAAATGTGAGTTAAGCCTTTTTTGATGACTTGGACCGAAAAGTCGGAAAAACGGCTGTTTGAGGCCCTTTTTGCCATCGTTTCGTCATCTTTCCTTAAAGCCTAACTCGTAGAATAATGGGAATTATAGTCCTTTCATTCATCGAATACTAGGAATTAAGACGGATTTTTGCCGGGTCCAAAAGGCCTCATTTTGAACTTATCCGTTCATTTTGACGGTTTTGGCGACCTTCGCCTCGACGATTATTTGCCTGCGGCGTTGAAATCCACGGATGGGTCGGCACGCTTTTGTGAAGTCCCCGGTGTAAAACCGGGCGTGGACCTTTCGACGCTTTTCACCGGCCAGCCCCCCTCCTGCCGTTCATGCCTTTTTAGAAGAGCGCACCGCCCGAATGTCCAAACGCGTGACGCGGAGAACGCCTATCGCGCATTTCGCGGGCTTCCAATCGTTGATGCCGAACTTGTCGCTTTTAAGCAAATTTGTTTAAAGGCGAAACCGCGACGCAAAAGAAGACTGCGCTGCTGGGGTGAGGCGTTGAACGAAACAATCATCGCGTTTATTTGCGTCCGTTCCTTCATTCCCTGTCAACGCTTCTTTAAGAGGCGTTGACGATGATATGGCGAGGCGAGACTGCGCCCGCCGGACCCTCGGAGGCCGCTTTTTGCCGTGAAAAAAGGCCTTTTTTGGTCGCATCACCGCCCGATCGGGGTTTGAACGGCCGTTTTTGAGCAACTGCAAAGTCAGGCTTGGGCGAGCTGCAGGGTGCGTATTTTGCCTCAAAATCGTCCGATGCGGGGGCTCCTCTTCATGAAGTTCGGATGTCGCGTTGGTATGACGCGATTGTCTGAAGCGTTCAGGGGAAGGACTGTCGATGCGCTTGTTGCGAAAAGGATTCTCTCAAAAAGAAATCCCGTTCGGATTTGAAAGGCTGATTCGAAAGGCCGGGTTCAAAACGGGCGTTCGGTTTTGCTTGACGGCTTGGCGCCTTCAAAATAGGGCCTCTTTCGAGGTTCGCGAGCAGTCAGGCAACGGCTTCGAAGATGCGGTCGAGGCTTCTTCCCGCACGCTTTGACGCGTGTTCCCGGGCGCTCGGGAGGGCCCTCAGACGCTGCTGGCATTTCCCTTCTTGAGCGACGCCGGAGCGCTGTTTTGATCTCCTCGACGCGCACTCGTCGCTCTCCTTCCTCCTGCGTTGACCGGCCCTTGTCAGAACTCTTCAGAGCTCTTCAGAGGGCTTCGGGAGGGTTTCGAGAGGGGATTGGCGAGGGGCGGCAACCGGCGCTTTGGGGCCTTCGAACACCTCACCCTTGGTTTTCTTCATGTGAGAGGATTAGGCAAGTCCATCCGGTCTCGGCCCTTGTGAATTTTCGACACTTTTTCCGTTTTCGTGAGCCGATCAGGCAAGTTGATGGTGCGTTTGCACGGGTGAGGAGAGGGGCGGATTTCGACGCCTTGAACCGCACCCTGGGCGCTTGCTGCAGCCAAACGGCTCCCGCATTTGCGTCCGTCCCAGGATAGTCGTTGGCGAAGAAAAAGCGGCGCAGGGCTCGAGTGAGCGTCCTGCGCCGCCGGTATGCCGGTATGGCGGTATGCCGTGATGGCTTGAGGCTAGCTCAGCGTGATCCTCGCGCTCAGCGCATCGGCGTCCGCGCCTGCGAGAACGGCGTTGACGCGCTTCATGCCGAGGTCGGAGCACCAGACGCCGCAGAGGATCATCGCGGCGCCCATGACGCCGATGAAGGTGACGGACTCGCCGAGGATGACGAGGCCCGCGATCATGGCGATGACGGGAATGAGAAAGAGGAGGTTGCGGATCTGAGCGGCACCCGCTTCCTGGGCGGCGCGCTGCCAGAGGAGCGTGCAGAGCGTGGTCGGGCCCACGGCGAGGAAGACGAGAAGCGCCGCGACCGCGGGATCCATGAGGGCGGCGACCGGCGCGCCGTCTTCCGCAAGGTAGAGCGGCATGACGGCGATGAGGCCCCAGCCGAAGGTCTTGCGGGCCATGAAGAGGGCGTCGTACTTGTGCACGCTCTTGAGAAGCGCCGAGTAGCAGGCCCAGGCGAGGGCGGCGCCGAGCGTAAGATAAAAGCCCGTTGCGGGGAGCTGCTGCATGACGTGGTTGTCAAACCAGATGAGGCACATGCCGGTTGCGACCGTCACGATGCCGAGCTTCGTCATCCAGTGAAGGCGGAACTTGTGGTGAAGCGCAATGACGACGAACCCGGTGAAGAGAGGCGCCGAGGCCATGATGGTCGCGACGGTGCCCGCGTTGGTCTCTTGGAGCGCCAGGTTTTCGAGCCCGTAGTAAAACGGGATGCAGGCGACGCCGAGGAGCGCGAACTTCGCTTCGTCAAGAAGCCCTTCGGCGAACAGCTGCTTGTGGGAGAGAAGGAGAAGGACCGCGTAGGCGAGGAAGGTGCGGATCGTCAGAACCGCAAAGGGACCGAGGCCCTGCGTGTAGAGCCACTCGGTGGCGATGTAGGAAAACCCCTAGGCGGCGACCGCTGCGATCGCGAGAAGATAGCCCGGAAGCGGAGAATGAATCTGCGGCATAGAACGATTCGTGGAGTTTCGGTACCGCCATTGTACTGCGGGGCCAAAGCCAAGAGGCGTTGGGGCCCGGCCTTTTTGAGGGCCCGGAGAGGCCGGCCGCGTTTCCCCCGCACCGCTCCGGCAGAGGCTTCGGGCCTTCGTTCTAGGTAGAACTCCTTGGGCGCCGCTTTTGGGCGACGGTCATAGAATGGGTTGTCGGCGGCCGGACCGCCGCCGAACAAACAAGACAAGGGG
>CABUOH010000226.1 GCA_902493085.1 uncultured Sutterella sp.
GGCACCATTGAGGAGAGCGCCGCCGCAAAGGCGACCGCGAGCGCGGCGATGGAGCCCGAGTTGCCGAGCGTGAAGTTTGCAAAGCCGCACATGAAGGCGAGGCGCTCGCCGTAGGCTTCGCGCAAGTAGAGGTAGACGCCGCCCGACTTGGGCATCATCGCGCCGAGTTCCGCGTAGCAGATGCCCGAAAGGAGCGTGACGAGGCCGCCCACGAGCCAGACGAGAAGCGCGAGCCCGAGGCTCATGCCGCTTCGCTGCAGCACGATCGCGCCGATGTAGAAGATCCCGGAGCCGATCATGATGCCCGCGAGCACCGAGATGCCGCCGAAGAGACCGACCTCGCGGCGCATGTCCGTCTTTTCAGACGATAGTTCCCGTTCGGCGATTTTGTTTGTAATGTCCGCCATTTCTTGTTTTCCTGTCGTTTGGTTGAAGGGGTCCGTCCCCGGGGTTTGCAGGGACAAAAAAAAGTTGCATCCATCGATGCAACTGCGACCGTTCTTCTTGCCAACAAGGAAAACGAAGGGTGACACTGCGATCGATAGCACCTCCGCCCGCCCCCTGCAGGGGAACGGACGAGAGTCATGAAGATTTTTTCCTCATGCCCAACTCGGACGTTCCGCCGAACGCCGGTTTCGGCCGCTCGACCTTTCGCCGTCGTCTTCGGATGCCTCCTCGGACGGCTACTCATTCTCGCAGCGCCTCTACGAACTTTTCATGACGTACTTTGCCATCATTCGCCCGCCTTGGGTATAGGGCAAACGGCAAGGCCGGCCGCTAAAGCAGGGTTTGTTGAACCGACGCAAGGGACGTACGCCGATCACCCTAAGACAAAGACCTTAGTCGATAATGGAAACCCTCGGTCGCACGAAGGCGGTCCGAGGGCTTCCGAGTGTGATCAGTAGGGATCAGGGAGAGCGTCAGGCGTTGCGCTCGAAGACCCAGCGCCCGCCCGCCATCGTGGCATCGACCTTGACGTGGCGGATCTTGAGCGGATCGATCGTGAAGATGTCGTCGGAGAGAACGGCAAGGTCGGCATAGAAGCCCGGCAACAGGCGGCCCTTGACGTTTTCCTCGAACGACACGTAGGCGCTCTCGAGCGTGTAGGCGTCGACGGCGTCGCTCACGTCGACGCATTCGGCGGGCTCAAATCCGCCTGCGGGTTCGTCGCGAAGATTCGTGCGGTTGACGGCGCAGTGGATGCACTCGAGCGGGTTGAGGTCCTCGACGGGGCAGTCCGTGCCGTAGCTCGCGTGAATGCCGAGCGTCTTCATCGTCTTGAAGGCGTAGCTCGTCGAAGCGAGCTCGGGACCCACGCGGTCGCGAACGATCGAGATGTCGTAGTGCAGGAAGATGGGCTGCACGTAGGCGATGATGTTGTTCTTCGTGAAGCGCTCAAGGAGCGGACGGTCCGTGATCTGAACGTGCACGACGCCCAGGCGAAGCGGGTTCTCTCCATTCGTGCAGACGGCGTCGTAGGCGTCGAGCACGCGCTCGATCGCGCCGTCGCCGATGGCGTGCATGGCGACCTGGCAGCGGTGCTCGACCGCAAGGCCCACCATTTCGGCGATTTGATCGGGCGTAAGCGTGGCGATGCCCGTCGTCGAGGGATCATCGTGGTACGGCCGGCGCATGAGCGCGGTGCGCGCGCCGAGGCTGCCGTCAACGAACATCTTGAGGGGCCCGATCTTGTTCCAGGCATCGCCCTTCCCCGTTGCGTACCCCTTCTCGAGGAAGCGGCGGAAGCCTTCGGGCTCCATGAAGTTCACCTGATGGTAGACGCGCACGGAGGGGTTTTCCGCCTGCACGGCCTCATAGGCCGCAAGCGTTTCCTCCCAGACGGCCGGACGCAGGTCCATCGTCTGAACCGAGGTGACGCCGTTTTTCGACGCATGCGCCATGGCGGTGCGGATGACGTCCTCGACCTCGGCGCGGGTGCGGCCCTTGCGAAGCGCGAGGACCTGCGTGCAGGCGTTTTCACGAACGACGCCCGTCAGTTCCCCCGACTCGTCGAGGTCGTAGGCGCCACCCGCGGGCGCAACGCTCGTCTTCGTGATGCCCGCGAGTTCGAGGGCGGCCGTGTTGCAGGTGAGAATGTGGCCGCAGGCGCGCTCGAGGATGAGCGGATATTCGGTCGTGACGGCATCGAGGTCCCGGCGCGTGAGGAGCCGGTTGCCGTCCTCGTGGAAGTAGTCCTGATTCCAGCCCATGCCGTGGAGCACGGTGCCCGGGGCGGGACGGCGGCGGGCGATGTAGTCGCGGCAGCGCTGCTGCACGTCCGCGATGCTCGAGGCGCCGAGAAGCTCGATCGCCTGAAGGAGCTCGCCCTTCATCATGAGGTGCATGTGGCTGTCGTTGAAGCCCGGCACGATCGTGCGGCCTTGGGCATCCCAGACGGCGCAGCCTTCGGGCATGGCGGCCCGGATCTCGTCTTCGGCGCCCACCGCCTGAACGAGGCCGGCGTCGTCGACGAGCAGGGCTTGGGCGAATTCGCCGCGGCGAACGTAGATCTTGGCATTGATGATGGCGGTTGACATGTCGGTGCTCCCGTGCAAAAGATTAAAAAAAAGCCGCAATCCATCGATGCGGCTCTTGACGAGACACCGACAGCTCCTCTTCCCCATCCTGACGGGAAGGAGTCGCATCGGTCTTTCCAATGCGCCCAGGTCCGCCGCGCATGCCTGCGCAGCCCCTTCGGCGGATCAGCCTTTCGTGCGTCCTCTCGGGATGCCTCCTAAGACGAACTACTCTTCATCACCGCGCCTCTATCCGGCTTTGCTGATTCGGAGTATGCCCAAACGAACGTGCAGACGCGCTTAAAAACGACATTGTCTTGACCTGACGGCGGTTCGCATCAGACATTTCACCTAGGGGGCGTCCTCAGGCCGCGCAGGCCTCTTCGGCCGCAATGCGGGCGCGCGCCGCCTCGGCCTTTTCGGCTTCGGAGAGCGTGAGCGGGCGCAGGCGGGCAACGGCGAGCATGTGCTCGGCCTGCCAGACGTCGTGACAATACTGAAGGCGAAGCCACATGGCGGCCGAAGGGCCCGGGAGCACGTGGGCGATGCGCACGGCGAGTTCGGGCGTCACCGGCGATTCGCCCTTCGTGACGCGTGCAACCGCGGCGGGCGTCAC
>CABUOH010000227.1 GCA_902493085.1 uncultured Sutterella sp.
ATTCACCGCGGCCGGCATATTCGTTGAAGCGGGCGACCACGATGCCGATGCGAAGGTCGGTACCGTCGAGTTTGGTGGGAACAATATCAACAGCCATGTCTGTCTCCTAGGGGGCCTATGCAGGCGGGAGCTGAATTCGTTTTGAAAAGATCCCGAAGGCCGGGCCCTCGGGCCGCCGCCGTCTTGCCGGCAGCGACTGATAGACGTTTATTTTACCGCGAAAGGCCTGCGCGACGCAGGCCGAACGGGGGCGAAGCCCATTTTTTCAGCCCCGCCGTCGAAAAAGCGGCGCCCTTCGTCTGAAGAACGCCGCGCCTTGAGGATTCGAAACGTCTTCCTCTCGTCAGAAGAGGGAATCCTCGTCATTGCGAAGCGACATCATGCGCTCGATGTAGCGTGCGATCGTGTCGATTTCAAGATTGACGTAGCTCTGGGCCTTGAGGTGCTTGAGCGTCGTCACCTCGACCGTATGCGGAATGAGATTGATCGTCACGAGCGTGTCCATCGCCGTATCCTCGACCTTGTTGATCGTGAGCGAGACGCCGTTGACCGTAATCGAACCCTTGTAGGCAAGATAAGGCGAAAGAACGCGCGGAGCGCGGATGACGAGGCGCCACGACTCGGCGACCTGCTCCATGCTCTCGACCTGGCCCACGCCGTCGACGTGTCCGCTCACGAGATGGCCGTCCACGCGGTCGCCCAGACGCATGGCCTTCTCGAGGTTGACCTCGCCGAACGTGTCAAGCCCCGTCGTCTTCGAGAGGCTCTCGGCGGAGACGTCCACCTTGAATTCCGTGTCCGTCTTCTCAACAACGGTCATGCAGGCGCCGTTGACGGCGATCGAGTCGCCGATGCGAACTTCCTCAAGACCGAGATCGGGAGCGCAGATCGTCAGGCGAACACCGTTGCCGAGAGGCTCCGGTTCGCGGACCTTGCCGATAGCCTGAATAATGCCGGTAAACATCTAGAGTCATCTCCTCAAAATCACACGCAGATCGGCTCCGATCTGAGTAAAGTCTTCAATCGTCCAGCGGTGCGCCAGACCGGGTTCCTCGGGAAGCGGCACGCTGGCAACGGGCATCCCCGAACCGAAAAGGCAGGGAGCAGTATACAGCACGATCTCGTCGACGAAATCCGCCGCGAGAAAGCTTCCGTTGAGGCCGGCCCCTGCTTCGAGATGAACTTCGTTGACCTGGCGGCGAGCAAGCTCCTCGAGAAGCGCGCCCAGATCCACGCGGCCGCAATGAGCGGCGTCCGGCAGCCTCAGCACCTCTGCGCCCGCAGCGACAAGCGCCGCTTCGGATTCGGCACTCGCCTGCGCGCAGACGACGACCGTGCCGCCACCCTTGAGAATCTCCGCCTCGACGGGCGTCTCGAGCCTCGGATCCACCACGACGCGAAACGGGAAGCGCACTTGATCAGGCAGCCTGACCGTCATCTTCGGATTATCGGCGAGCACCGTGCCGATCCCCGTCACGATCGCCCCCGAAACCGCCCGCCATTGCTGTGCATCCTCACGTGCCGCCGGCCCCGTGATCCACTGGGAGCGTCCGTCCGGGAAGGCCGTGCGGCCGTCAAGCGTCGCCGCGCACTTCATGCGCACCCAGGGTCTGCCGGTCGTCATGCGGGTCAGAAAGCCGCGGTTGGACAACCAGCCCTCGTCTCTTCGGACGCCTTCGGTCACTTCGATGCCCGCTTCCCGGATCATTTTCAAGCCGCGCCCCGCCACCTGCGGATTCGGATCCGAAACGGACGTCACGACCCGTCCGAGCTTGTGCTCTATGATGGCCAGCGCGCACGGCGGCGTGCGTCCCCAGTGCGAACAGGGCTCAAGCGTCACGTAGATCGTCGCCCCCTCAACGCTCTCGCCTCTCGCCGCGGCGTCCCTCAGCGCCATCACCTCGGCATGGGGGCCGCCGGTCTGCTGCGTAAAGCCTCGGCCGAGCACGCGCCCGTCCTTGACGATCACGGCGCCCACCGACGGATTCGGCGGCGAAAGCCTGCGGGCCTTCGACGCCTCCGCGAGCGCTAGGCCCATCCAATAATCGTCGTCCTTGGTGCAGTCTTCGCGTTGCGTCATTTCGCCTCCCCGCCTTCCGAAGCCTTCTTCTGCGCCTCCCGCCGCGCGCGACGTTCGGCCGCCGCCTTCTTTTTGGCTTCCCGCTCGGCCACCTCGGCCTCGTACTCAAGCCTGAACTTCCTGAGCACGTCAAAGGCGCCGTCGGTGCTTCCGTCAGGCGCGGCTGCATTCTGAATCATCGATGCAAAGGCAAGCGGATCGCCGATGTTGAAGTACACCGACGCAAACCTGATGTAGGCGATGGTGTCGAGCTTCTGCAGGGCGCCGAGCACGAGCTCGCCCACGTCGCTCGACTCGATCTCGCGGTCTCCGAGCATGATCATCGCCTGCTCGACGGAGTCGACCGCCTCCTCAAGCTGCTCGGGCGTCACGGGACGCTTGCGCAGCGCCAGCGTCATCGAGGCCTGAAGCTTCGCCCTGTTGTAGTCGGTGCGCTGGCCGTTGCGCTTGACGACCGCGGGAATGGGCAGGTGCGCCCTCTCGAAGGTCGTGAAGCGCTTGCCGCAGGCCGGACACTTGCGGCGGCGACGGATCGCGTACCCCTCCTCAGGGGCGCGCGAATCGATCACCTGGGTATCCGGATTCTGGCAGAAGGGACATCGCATGAGGAGACTCCTTGCGTACGGTGGAAGCCCGTCCCGAACCGCATCGGCCGGCAGACACTTCCAAATCAGGAACAAGTGTCCGAAAGTTTAGCGCCCGCCCGCAGGCAAACTCAAGTCCCCAAACACAAAATAAGGGCCACCCAATCACTCGAAAGGGTAGCCCTTGTGTTTTCATGCGTTTTCGGGGAGATCCGAAGCCTCCCCTGCGGCCGCCTGAGCGCCTTAGTCGCCGTAGACCGGGAAGGCGGCGGTGAGGTTCGCCACTTCGGCCTTGACGCGTTCGAAGACGGCCTGGTCTTCAGGCGCCTCGAGCAGATCGACGATCAGGTTCGCCACCTTGCGGGCCTCGGCTTCGCCGAAGCCGCGGGTCGTCATGGCGGGAGAGCCGAGACGGATGCCGGACGTCACGAAGGGCTTTTCCGGATCATTCGGGATGGCGTTCTT
>CABUOH010000228.1 GCA_902493085.1 uncultured Sutterella sp.
TCACTACGACATCGCAGGCTTTGTCGATCAATGTTTCTCGTCTCAGGTCACCAATCTCTGAGGGCCTCATGACCGACAGTTTCGCGTTATATTCGGCCCGGCGCGGTCTCGGCATTCTCGGAGGCACCTTTGATCCCGTGCATGCCGGACACCTTTGTTTGGCGCGGGCTGCCCTTGAGGCCGTTCCGCTCGTACGCGTTGAGCTCATGCCGGCGGGCGAGCCGTGGCAGAAGAGCCGCATTTCGCCCGGAATCCATCGCCTGAACATGCTTCGCATTGCAGTAGAATACGAGCCTCAATGCCGCATCAACACATCGGAACTTTGCCGAAACGGTGCCACCTACACCATCGACACGGTTCGTGAAGAGGTCGGCCCGGACATGCCGCTTGTTCTCATTCTCGGCAGCGACCAGTGGTTCAATCTATCCACTTGGAAGGACTGGCAGTCGCTCATCGACTTCGTGCACATCGCTTTTTGCACCCGGGACGGCATTCGCGCACTCGAACTTCCCGACATCCAAGCATGTTGGGCAGCACCCCGCATGACCGAGGCTCACAAGCTTGTCTTCCAGCCTTCCGGCAAAATTGCGCGTTTCGAAATGTCCCCCCACAGCGCAAGCGCAACTGCCATCCGCCGTACGCTTGCCCGAGAACCTTTCGTCCGCGCCATGACGTCTCTTGACGGCTGGCTCAACCCCGGCGTTGTCACCTACATCCGACAGCACGGACTCTATCAGTCCGTGCGCCACTAACCAACACAGTGAAACATGATGAACATCGAAGAACTCACCCAACTCGTCGTTAACGCTCTTGAAGACGTCAAGGCCAAGGACATCAAGGTTTTCAACACCGAGGAACTCACCGATCAGTTCGAGCGCGTCGTTATCGCATCAGGCACCTCCAACCGCCAGACCCGCGCCCTCGCCTATTCCGTCTCGCACGAAGTCAAGCAGGCGGGCGGCGACGTCCTGGGCATGGAAGGCCAGGAAACGGGCGAATGGGTCCTCGTCGACCTCGGCCCCGTCGTCTGCCATTGTCTTCAGCCCAACGTCCGCGACTACTACAATCTCGAAGAAATCTGGGGTGGCAAGGAGGTCTTCATGAAGGCCAATGAAGAGTGCGCCTCCCGTCTGATGCCGCATCGTCCGGGCCACATGCCCGAAGACTTCGAATAAGTCATGCAGACCCGCATTGTGGCCGTCGGCCAGCGCATCACCGACTGGGCTCAGTCAGCCGTCTCCGACTATTTGTCCCGCTTTCCACGCGACTTCAGGGTGGAGCTGAAGGAAATCCGCACCGAGCCGCGGGCGGGACAGACGCCGGCACGCCTCATGGCGGCCGAGGCGGAGCGCATTCTTGCATCCGTGGCCCCCGACGACTTCGTCGTTGTGCTCGACGAACACGGCAAGGATCTCACGACGATGGATCTCGCCAAGCATTTTGCACGTTGGCGCACCGACGGCGAAACGCCCGTTTTCGTGATCGGCGGTCCCGACGGCCTCGCCCCGGAGGTGAAGGAACGGGCGAACCTGACGATACGCCTCTCATCCATGACCCTGCCGCACGCATTTGCGCGCGTCATGCTTGCCGAACAGATCTACCGAGCATGGTCGATTCTCGCCGGGCATCCCTATCATCGAGTCTGACACTGATGTCTAGTAAAACAATCTTTCTTGCGAGCAAAAGCCCGCGCCGCCGGGATTTGCTCTCCAGCCTCGGCTACGATGTGCGCGTCATCGCGAGCAATGCACACACGCTCATGGCTTTTGAGGGCGACGAAGTCGTTCTTCCTGACGAAGCCCCTGAAGCCTACGTGCTTCGTACTGCGCGCAACAAGTTCCTTGAAGGCCTCTGTGTGAAGAGCGCCGGCGAATTCGCAGGTGTCCGCCTGCCCATCGTCGCTGCCGACACCGTAGTGAGCATGGGCACCGACATCCTCGGCAAGCCGCGCGACTTTGACGAAGCCTGCCTTTTCCTCGAAAAACTCTCGGGGCGCACCCACGATGTGCGCACTGCAGTCTATGTTGGCTTCTCCGAAACCGCCTGTGACTGGCGCATCTCACACTCCACCGTAACCTTCCGCAAACTATCGAGAGCTGAAGTCGAGGCCTATGCCAACAGCGGCGAACCCTACGACAAGGCGGGCGGTTACGGCATCCAAGGCCTGGCAAGCATCTTCATCTCGAACATTTCGGGAAGCTACACCGGCATCATGGGACTCCCCGTCTACGAGACGGCGGAACTGCTCGCCAACGCCGGCCTTCCCGTATTCAGCCCTCAATAAGTCGAGTTATTGCAACACACCAAGAAAAATGCCCGCAACAGCGGGCATTTTTCTCGTTAATGACGCGGCGCCCCGTCTTCGACAATGCCGGGGTCAATAGACCTTCACAAGTTCGACTTCGAAGATGAGCGTGGCATTGGGCGGAATGCACCCCGGAACGCCGTAGGCGCCATAGCCGAGATGCGCCGGAATCGTCAACCGACGTTTCTGACCTTCCCTCATGCCGACGAGGCCCATATCCCACCCTTGGATGACCATGCCGACACCACAAACGAACTCCAAGGGCTCGCCGCGATCCAAACTCGAATCGAACTTAGTGCCGTCCTCAAGCCACCCCGTATAGTGGGCAGCGATCGTGTCGCCTTTCTGCGCCTGGCGTCCAGTCCCTTCAGCGAGTTCTTCGATTTTGAGTTCCTTCAATTCTTCCTGCATGGGTATAGTCCTTATCATAGGTTGCGGATGTCACAATATTACAGCGGAGAAGACCTTCCCAGGAAAGACTCTGTCGTGACGGGATTGGCCACGACGGGATGCATTCGAACTGTCCGCCGTGTAAAATGAATCCGCCGCCCGACAACCCTCGCCGTCGGACGCAATGGCTCTCATTGCCTGCCATGCTTACAGAGCCGGTTTTCTCCATGTCTGAAAACCGGGCTTGCAAGACCGAAGTGCACAACCAGACGCTCATCGGCACCTTCTGACAGGCCGCCCCCGCACGCTACGGCGTTTTGGCGGGCATACCTTATCCGATTCCGCATACGCTCTCCCGATGCGAAGAGGCGCCGCCTCCTTCCCTGCGCATTCCGCATCGGCGTGCATTGCTCAAGAACGATGA
>CABUOH010000229.1 GCA_902493085.1 uncultured Sutterella sp.
AGCGCTTCAGCCGCAATGAACGGATAGCGGTTGGCGTCGGGCAGGGCCGCAACGGCGGCGTCGCGGGCGGCCGGCGTAAGTCCGAGCGGGTTTTCATTGAAGCAGAGCGCCATAGGCTTCTTGGCCGTGGGGGTGGTGAACTTGGGCAGCGCAGGGGCTTCGGCGGCCTGAGCTGTGCCCAGCATGAGGGAACCCGCACCGAGTGCGGCTGCTCCAAGGAAATGGCGGCGATTCAGGGTCATGGTGCTCTCCGAGTATGTCGTGATTGATGTTCAGCCGGCGGCCGCTTGAGGTGTGGCAAATGGAACGGAACGGGCCGGCGTTTTCAATATTGTGACGCGAAAGAAGAGCCGCAAACCCCTGCGGGAGAGAGAATCTCGCACTTCGTTGCGCGAATTCAGAGCAGATGGGCGAAAGTTTTTAGGGAATTGTGACTAGGCGCCGCCAAAAGCGCCGCATCAGGCTGCGACGCGGGGCCAGGCGGCCTGCCAGGGGCCCGAAAGGAGGGTCACGAGTCTGGCTTCGTCCTCGGCGATGAGGCTGCGCGTGCAGAGCGCGCCGTCGCGAAGGCCGCAGAAGGCGCGCGCACAGAGAAGGGCTCGCGCAAAGGCGGTCCAGCTTGCGTACCTCGAGATCGCCTCGGCGGCGATGCGGCGCCTCATGCCCTCGATGTCGGCGGGCTGCACCATCTCGACGTAGAGCGCCGCTTCGAGAAGCGCGGCGGCCTGGGAGAGCTCGAGCGCGCGCAGACGCGTCCAGTCGAACTCGTCCCGGAAGGCGTCGACGAACATGCGGCGCCTGCGCATCGTCTCCTGCTCGGCGGGCGAGAGCGCGAGCACGTCGAAGCCCGACCAGCCGAGCGCCATGCTGTCCTTCATGAGGCGGTTCACGGTATGGGCGTCGGCAATGCGGTGGTAGAGGCGCGTGACGGGCGCGCCGTTGACGATCGCGCGAAAACGCTCCGCCAGATCGTCGGGCGACATGATTTCCAGTTCGGTCGAAAGCTTGTGTCCGATGTCGTTGGCGGCGT
Organism: uncultured Sutterella sp.; assembly: GCA_902493085.1. Lineage (GTDB taxonomy): Bacteria > Pseudomonadota > Gammaproteobacteria > Burkholderiales > Burkholderiaceae_F > Sutterella. The sequence goes on from CABUOH010000229.1 coordinate 1,031, forward strand.
TCATGTCGCCCGTGGGGATTTCACCGGCCTCCCAGCCCTGCGTCCAGAGCGTGAAGCGGGCGATGGCGGCGGCCGTGCCCTCAAAGTCGATGTTGTCCCAGACGCGGGGCGCCGACTTGGTCTTCACGCCTCCGAGGCGCACGAGCGCGTCGCGCAGGTCCGCAAGAACGGGCTGCATGGCGGCGGAGGGCATCAGGAGTTCGATCGGTTCGTCGTCGTTCGTCATCGGCTTGCTTGTTGAAGGGTGGGGCGTTGAGCCATTTTAGCCCGACATGCGGTGCGATTCGGCGCCGGACGCCTTGACGATGGTCATGAAGCAGGGATCGGCCTTGCAGTGAAAGAGCGCTTCAAAGCGTTCGCCCGACGAGTTGACGAGAAGAAGGGGCTCCGGCCTGAAGGCTTCGCGCGGGGTTTGTTCAAGAAGTTCGGGGAAGGCCTTGAGCATCTTCGGACAGCGCTTGAGCGCGGCGCGTATGCAGTGGCGGCAGGTCATCAGATCCGCCTTTTCCACGGGCTTGATCTCGAAGGCGGGGGCCGTCACGCGGGCCCCGTGGCGCTCGTAGAAGGCGCGCGCGGAGTCGTTGGCGACGTTGGCGGCAAAGCCGAGAACGCGTTCCGGATAGGGCGCCGACTCGTCGACGGGCGCGCGGCCGGGCCGGACGCGGGCCGCTTCGCGCATCTTTGTGAGCGCGTCGACGGCGTCGCGACGCATCATGTTGACGACCGAAGCGGGCACGAAGACGTCGAGATCCTCGGGCACGAAGATGTCCGAGGCCGAGTAGAGCGTGTCGCCGAGTCGGTCGAGATTCCTGATGAGCGTCTCGCGGTTGCGCTCGGGATTCGATGGGGCCTCGAGCGCCATCGCCACGTGGGCTTCGGCGCATTCGCGTCCGTCCGTCACGATGAGCGTGAGCGCATCGTCCTCGACGAGGAAGGTCATGACGATCGGGATGCGGCGAACCGCAGATTCGCCCGAAAGCGAACGAACGAAGGTGCGGTCGAGGTTGCGCATGAGCGTCATGCCGCGGCGAAGCCCTTCGGGAAGCTCGCGGCGGCTGCGAAGCGAAAGCTTCACGAGGCCGCCGCCCACGGGCTCGGCGCGGTTGACGGCCAAGCCGTGAATCTCTTCGTCGTCGCCGAGATAGGTGAGGCCGTCGCCGTTGGCGATCGATACGCCCTTGAGCGGACGCACGAAGATTTCGCCGGGCTCGACCCGTTCGCATCGGCCGACGGGACTGCCGGTGTGCTTGGGGCTTTCGAGCTGCGCGAGGTCATAGGTCTTGTCGAACTGACGGCCGTGCACGAAGTAGTCGGTGCGCCCGCGCTGAAAGCTCTTCTCGGGATCGGGCGTGAAGCTGAAGGTCGAGACGCCGTCGGAAGTGCGGCTCAGCTCGGGACGGCGCGCGATGACGGCGTCGAGCTTTTGGCGGTACCAGGCCGTGATGTTCTTGACGTAGACGAGGTCCTTGAGACGCCCCTCGATCTTGAAGGATGAGACGCCCGCGTCGATCAGCGCCTCGAGGTTGTCCGTCTGATTGTTGTCGCGAAGCGAGAGGACGTGGCTGCGGGCGGCAACACGTTCGCCCGCCTCGGTGTAGACGTCGTAGGGAAGACGGCAGAGTTGGGCGCAGGCGCCGCGGTTGGCGCTGCGGCCCGTGATCGCCTCGCTCATGTAGCACTGGCCCGAATAGCTCACGCAGAGCGCACCGTGAATGAAGCATTCGATGCGGGCCGTCTGCAGGGCGGCCCGGCAGGCGGCGATTTCGGCAAGCGACAGCTCGCGTGCGAGCACCATCTGCGAAAAGCCCGCCTTTTCCAGAAAGGCGGCCTTTTCGGGCGTGCGGATGTCGCACTGGGTTGAGGCGTGCAGTTCGATGTCGGGCAGGGGCCCGGCCATGAGGCCCATGTCCTGCACGATCAGAACGTCGACCCCGGCCTTGGCCGCGTCGAAGGCGAGCGAGCGGGCGCGCGGCAGCTCCTCGTTCGTAAAGAGCGTGTTGAGCGCCATGAAGACGCGGGCGTTGTAGCGGTGCGCGTACTCGGCGAGACTCGCGATGTCGTCCATCGTGTTGCCCGCGGACTGGCGG
>CABUOH010000230.1 GCA_902493085.1 uncultured Sutterella sp.
GAGGCCCAATGCGAGCGTTGCCGCCGGCCTCATCATGGCTGCGGACAAGAGCCGCGCGACGGGGGACGACGGGCGCATCAGAACGCCGTCTCTCGGGAGCCTGAAGGGCAGGCTCAAGACCGTATTTCTTGGAGACTACTGAGCTTGCGCGGGCAAGGCCGTCAAGGGCCGTGCGCAGGCAAGCAGAAAAGCCAAATCTCCGCCATAATTAAAAGATTCGACATTTTGGGGTAGAAAATGCCTTTTGAGATCCTGCAGGAACTTGATCCTCTGAACACCGTCATCAAGGTGATCGGCGTGGGCGGCGGCGGTGGAAACGCCGTTGAGCACATGATCACGCACGGGGCCAAGGGTATCGAATTTATCGCCGCGAACACGGACCATCAGGCCCTGTCTCGTTCGCGCGCACACGTGAACATCCAGCTCGGCTCCACGGGTCTTGGTGCCGGTGCTCGCCCGGAAGTCGGGGCGGCCGCAGCCCAGGAAAAGCGCGAGCAGGTGGCCGAGGCCATCCGCGGCGCGCATCTGCTCTTCATCACCGCTGGCATGGGCGGCGGCACGGGAACGGGCGCTGCTCCCGTCATCGCCGAGATCGCCAAGGAAATGGGCATCCTCACGGTTGCCGTCGTCACGAAGCCCTTCAGCTTCGAAGGCGGCCGTCGCATGCGTTGCGCGGAAAAGGGCATCGAGAACCTCAAGGACAAGGTCGACTCGATGATCGTGATTCTCAACGAGAAGCTCGAGAGCGAATGCCCCCCGAACGCCACGATGAAGGAATGCTTTGAAATGAGCAACGAGGTGCTCTACAAGGCATGCGTGGGCATTGCGGAAATCATCCACACGCCGGGCACCATCAATGTCGACTTTGAGGACCTCAAGACGGTCATGAGCGAGCGCGGCACGGCCATCATCGGCTTGGCATCCGCCTCCGGTCCGGACCGCGCCCGCGTGGCTGCGGAAAAGGCCATCGCCTGTCCGCTTCTCGAAGGCGCGAACCTTCAGGGCGCCCGCGGCCTTCTCGCCTACTTTACGGGCAACGAGTCCGTTACGCTGGCTGAAATCAAGGAAGCCATGGCGGTGCTCAACACGTTCGTGCACAAGAGCGCCATCGTGATCTTTGGTTCGGCCATTTCCGAAGAGATGGGCGACGAGATCCGCGTGACCCTCGTCGCGACCGGGCTCGACAGGCCGCTCGATGCAAGCGAAGCCGCCGCCGGCGTTCAGCCGCCCGTCGTCTTCAATCCTTCCTCGACCGAGTCTTCGGGCCTGAAGGTGCCGCCTTTCGGCCAGACGCAGGACGGGTCGGCTCCCGAGCCTTCCGTGGCGAAGCCCGATGCCGGATCGGGCGCTCCTGAAATCACCATTCCGACCTACCTGATGAAGTAAGCCGCTTCTGCGGGAGAGTCCCGCGGAAGGTTGCGAAGAAAGCCGGCGCATCAAGCGCCGGTTTTCGTACGGAGTTCCCTCATGTTCAAGCAACGCACGCTCAGACAATCCGTTGAGACCGTTGGAATCGGACTTCACAGCGGACGCAAGGTTCATCTAGTGCTTCGCCCGGCGGAGCCCGATACGGGCATTCTCTACAAGCGCGTGGACATTCGTCCTGCGGTTGAGATTCCCGCGCATCCGCTCAACGTGAACGACACGCGCATGGCCACGACGGTCAATGTCGGCAAGGCGGCCGTCGCGACCATCGAGCATTTGATGAGCGCCTTCAACGGTTTGGGCGTCGACAACGTGATCGTCGAGGTGGACTCGGCCGAGATTCCGATCATGGACGGTTCGGGGGCGAGCTTCGTCTTTTTGCTGCATCAGGCGGGCATCGTCGAGCAGGATGCGCCCAAGCGCTTCGTGCGGGTGCTCAAGCCCGTAGAGGTTCGCGAGGGCGACAAGCTCGCCAGGTTGGAGCCGCATGAGGGCTTTCGTCTCACCTTCGGCATTGACTTCGGACATCCGGCGATCGATCGCACGGATCAGAAGGCCGATGTCGACTTCTCGCGCGTCACCTACGAGCAGGCGGTTTCGCGCGCCCGCACGTTCGGATTCGTCCAGGACGTGGAAATGCTTCGACGCATGGGGCTCGCACAAGGCGGTTCGCTCGAAAACGCCATCGTGATGGATGAGTTTCGCATTCTCAATCCCGGCGGCCTTCGAGAAAACGATGAATTCGTCAAGCACAAGATTCTTGACGCCATGGGAGACCTCTATGTGCTCGGCCATCCGCTGCTGGCCCACTACGTCGCACACAAGTCCGGGCATGGTCTCAACAACCAGCTTCTGCGCGCGCTGCTTGCCGATGAGTCGGCTTGGGAGTGGGTGACTTTTGAGAAGGCTGAAGACTGTCCGGTTGACTTCTGGATGCAGAAGGCGGATCAGGCCAGACCATAAAGAGACTGTGCAATTTCTCGAGCGTTCTCAGGATGCTCTGCAAGCGCCTTGGCGGCTTCCAGAAGCTGTGCAAGGCGCTTTGTGTTTTCGGGCGTGGGATTGTCGAGCAGAGAAAGGCGTTCCGCCTCTCGCCGTATGTCGGCGTGAAGAGCGTCCGGGTAGTGGGCCTCGTCAGGCGCGAGCGTCGGGAGATGACTCATCAGAGCCTTGCGCATGCGCGGCGACGGCGTTTCGCGCGCAAGCGAGGCAATGGCCGCCGCAGCAGCGGCGGAGACGCGCGGTTCGGCAGGAGGAGCGGGTTTCGCGTCCGAGTCCGGCGTGAGAAGCACGGCCTCGGCGGCCTGCACGTTCGTGGGCAGAAGCTCGAGCGCCCGGTTGATGGCCTCAAGCCGGACGTCAATGCATTCGAGCCTGCGGGATGCGGTCCGTCGACGGTCGATCTGTTCGGCCTGGATCTTGAGCTTTCGCGTCCGTTCCGCCTCGAGCCGGGGATAGTCCCGAGCTTCCTCTTCCGTGGGAATGATCACCGCGTCAATGCCGTGAGTCAGGTCCGCGACGAGCGTGGTGAGACGCATGCGTTCGGTGCTCAGCTCGATGGACTCTCGCCCGAGCCTTTCTTCGAGAAGGCGGCGACGGTTGCTCTCTCCCGGCTTGATGACGTCGCGCAGGCGCTCCATGTGGTACGAGGGTGTTATCAATATCAAATATAA
>CABUOH010000231.1 GCA_902493085.1 uncultured Sutterella sp.
ATGCCGACGCCGCCCGCACCGGGACGGTTGTCGACGATGACGTTGCCGAGAGACTCCACGACGGCTTCCGCAATCGTGCGCGCGGAGACGTCAAGCGGACCGCCCGGCGGGTACGGCACGACGATGCGGATGGGATCCGAGCCTTCACCCCGAGGCATGGCCGCACAGGCTGTCATCGGGAAATAGGAGGCACTGGAAAGTGCCACCGCGCCGATGGCACCGATCAGAGTGCGACGTTGAATCATATGAATTTCTCCTCTGAGAGATGAAGTTGGTTCAAGCATAAACGGTGTGTGCGGAAAAAGGCAAAACTAGGCAATTCTCTTTAGATGAAGCCGAAGACGACTCTCCGACAGGCGATTCAAGAAAATATTAGGGTTTTCTCCCTAGGTATTCACGATAATGATTTCCGATGACGCCCTACAATGGCCTTATTGCAAAAGGCGGCGGACATAACCCGCCGACTCGACAAGAGGACACATCATCATGCAATCCGTTCATCCCTGGCCCTACGCCCGCGTCAGCGCTCACCGCGGCGCCGGCACGATGGCGCCCGAAAACACGCTCGAAGGTTTTCGCGCCGGTCTTCACCACGGCTTTCACGCCTTTGAGACAGACGCCATGCTCGCCAAGGACGGCATTCCCGTCCTGATGCACGACGAGCACTTCGGGCGCACGATCCGTGACACGCGTTCGGTGCCCGAGCTCACGAGTCTGGAAGTCCGTACGCTCGACGCCGGCAGCTGGTTTGCGCCGCAGTACGCGGGGGTGCCGCCCGCAGGCTTTGAGCAGGCCGTCCGCTGGTGCCGCGCCAACCGAGTCTGGCTCAACATTGAAATCAAACCCGCCAAGGGAGCGGAGCTTGAAACGGGACGCGTCGTCGGCCGCCTGACGGGCGAGCTCTATGCCGACCTCGTGCGCGAGGGCGGCGCGTCGCAGGCGGGCATCGTGTGCGACGCACCGCTTTTCTCGTCATTCAAGCCGGACGCCCTTCGCGGCGCCATGGAAACGGCTCCCGACATTCCTCGCGGCTTTCTCGTAGACATCCTTCCGGACAATTGGCGCGAGGTGCTCGAAGAAATGAAGTGCGTCTCGCTGCACTGCAACCATCGGCGCCTCACCCCCGAGTTTGCCCGCGAAGTAAAGGAGCTGGGCTACTGGCTGTTCTGCTACACGGTAAACGATCCGGGACGCGCCCGCGAACTCTTCTCATGGGGCGTCGACGCCCTGTGCACCGACAGGCTTGATCTGGTTCGGCCGTCGCTCTGAAGCCTGAAGGCCAAATAAAAAGCTCGCTGTTCCTCTCGGGAAAGCGAGCTTTTTGCATGGTTGCCTATTGAACTCCACCGCCCTTTTGAACTCAATCGCCCTTTTGGATCATGACGGGGGCATTCGTTGACGAGGGCGAGTGATCCAGGTCGACGGCGGAAACAATGGCGCGCAAGCCCTCCGGATCGAAAATGCGCACATGCTTCTGGTTGACCTCGATGAGGCCGTCGTGCGAGAAGCGGGAAAGAACACGGCTCACGGTCTCAAGCTTGAGCCCCAGGTAGGAGCCTATTTCGGCTCGCGTCATGCGAAGCACGAACTCGCTTCGCGAATAGCCTCGATTTTCAAAGCGCTGGGAAAGCGAGAGAAGAAAGGCTGCAAGACGCTCCTCGGCATGCATTGAGCCCAGAAGCAGCATCACGCCGTGCTGGCGAACGATCTCGCGCGAGAGAAGCTTCTGAAAGTGCTTGCCCATCGTCGGTATCGTCGTCGTTGCTTGTTCGACGCGGTCAAAGGGCAGGACGCAAACCTCCGTGTCCTCAAGCGCGACGACGTCGCAGGAATAGACGTTGCTCGATATGCCGTCAAGACCGATCATCTCGCCGGCCATGAAGAAATTCGTCACCTGTTCGCGCCCGTCGCTGCTCATGACGGTGCTTTTCAGAAACCCAAGACGGACCACATAAAGATTGTTGAAGTAGTCGCCGGCACGATACAGCGCTTCGCCGCGTCGGATGCGGCGGCGGGCGGTGACGAGCTCCTCCACCGTTTCCATGTCCTTGAGCGTAAGGCCGAGCGGCATGCAAACCTCTCTCAGGTTGCAGTTCGAACAGCCAATGCGCAGTGTCGTGATATTCATCTTGCCCCCGTTGCAAAAGGAAGTCGAAAGAGCCGACTTCCCTTCGTTGAAGTGAAGAGCGCAGGCATCCCGGTCCCGACGCCGCATCCTCGACTTCAATAATCTAGAAATAATCTGCCGCGTCTAAAATGCCCGCATGCATCCTGAAGCACGGACCCTTTCTTTCGCCCTTGCGCTGTCAATGCGCAGCGCTTTTGGCATGAACGCTTATTGACATTAGTCAAAAAAAAGCGACCAACGGTCTCAATAATATCAGGAAGTTTAACCTAAGTCACAGACCAAGGAAAATCTTCAGATGACGAACCCTGCAACCAGCGGCGTTGAACTGCCCGAAATGGACCTTCTGCGCAAATTCGACGTTCCCGCCCCCCGCTACACGTCGTACCCGACCGCCGACCGCTTCAACGCGAGCTTCGGCGCCGAAGACTACCGCAAGGCGCTCGCCGGCCGCGCCGATGCGAAGGAGCCCGCCGATCTTTCCCTCTACGTGCACGTTCCCTTCTGCAACGACGTCTGCTTCTACTGCGGCTGCAACAAGATCGTCACGCGCGACCACTCCCGAAGCGCGGAGTACATTGAAATGATCGGCCGAGAAGCCGACCTCGTGAAGGCGTCCATCACCGGTTCCACCGAGCTCGAGCAACTGCACTTCGGCGGCGGCACGCCGACCTTTCTGACGAACGACGAGCTTACGCTCATGATGGAAACGCTCACCAAGCGCTTCCCGCTCGCCGAGGGTGGAGAATTCTCGATTGAAGTCGATCCCCGCACGTGTGACGCGGACAAGGTCAAGCACCTTCATGACCTCGGCCTCAACCGCATGTCGCTCGGCGTCCAGGACTTCAATCCCGAGGTGCAGAAGGCCGTCAACCGCATCCAGCCCTTCGAGATGACGAAGGCCACGATGGAGGCAGCCCGCGAAAACGGTTTCGAGTCCATCAACATGGACCTCATCTACGGTCTGCCC
>CABUOH010000232.1 GCA_902493085.1 uncultured Sutterella sp.
GGAGGATGGAAAACGGAACATCCGCTTCTTCGAACGCATGGATGAAGCGGGTCTTGTCTACGTACGCAAATCCCGCTTCGCGCAGCGTCTCAAAGGAGGCAAGACCGTAAGGCACGTGTTTTAGTTCGGACCTCATGGGCAGAAGGACATCGGAGGAATTCAAAACGCCTTCATTTTATCAGCGGGCCTGACGCGTCCCGGCTTTCGTGTAGAACAGGCTTTCGTGCCGAGCCCGAGTTCCGAGATTCTCTGCGCCCGCCCGTGCAAAGTCCGCTACAATAATCGGACTTTTTTTCATCACCCCTTTACATAAAGGCCCTCAAAGTGTCCGCTCTCATTCTTGGTCATAAGAACCCCGACTCCGACAGCATCATTTCCGCCATTGCCTGCGCGCATCTCTACAAGCTGCGCGGTCTGGACGTCGTGCCGGCTGCTCAGGGCACGCCCGCCCCGGAAACGGCCTTCATTCTCGAACGCTTCGGCCTCGAAGCCCCGGAAATCGTGACGAGCGTCGCCGGCCGCGACGTCTACCTCGTCGACTACTCCGACAAGGCCCAGGCTCCCGCCGACATCGATGAGTGCAACCTCAAGGGCATCGTCGACCACCACAAGCTCGGCGACGTGACCTCCACGGCTCCGCTCGAATGCATCATCTGGACGGCCGGCTGCACGAACACCATCCTCAAGCGCATGTACGACTACATGGGCTTTGAAATCCCGGCCAACATCGCCGGCGCCATGCTCTGCGCCATCCTCTCCGACACCGTGATCTTCAAGTCCCCGACGACCACCGACATGGACCGCCAGGCGGCCGAAGAGCTCGCCAAGATCGCCGGCATCGAAGACATCCAGGCCCTCGGCATGGAACTCTTCACCGCCAAGTCCGCCGTCGCCGGCTGCGCTCCGCGCCAGCTCATCTTCCGCGACTTCAAGGACTTCAACATGAACGGCTCCAAGGTCGGCGTCGGCCAGCTCGAGCTCGTCTCCCTTGACCTCGTCGCCGACATGAAGGCCGATCTCGAAGCCGAACTCGCCGCCGTCAAGTCCGAAGAAGGCCGTCACTCCGCCCTCCTTCTTCTCACGGACATCATGAAGGAAGGCTCCGAGCTTCTCATGGTTTCCGACGAACCCGCCCGCATCGCCGAAGGCTTCGGCAAGACCTTCGAAGAAGGCAAGAACCTCTGGCTCGACGGCGTCATGAGCCGCAAGAAGCAGGTTGTGCCCGCGCTTGAGGCCGCCTTCCGCAAGTAATTTGCCCGCGTCCTGACTTTTCAGCGACGCCGCCGGACCGATCAAAACGTCCGGGATCAAAACGTCCGGCATGAAAAAAAGCCCCGCATTCCTCGGAATTGCGGGGCTTTCCTTTTTTTGCCGTCCCCGGATTGCTCCGAGGACGGCTTTGAGGGGCTTCGCGCGGATTAGAACAGGAAGTTCACGCGAGCCTGGCCGTGCGCGCCTGCGGCGCCGTCGCTGTCGACGGAGGCGCCGACGCTCAGGTCGACTTCAGAGGACTTCGTGAGCTTGAACTTCGCCATCACGTTCGCGTCCGTGATGAAGGAAGCGCTCGTGGAGGTTTCGATCTGCTCGAAGCCGCTGGCGCCCTGCAGATTGACGCCGACGGTCTTGGCGTCGTCGTTGAGGCGCTGCTTGCCCGTGAGCTGGAAGAAGTAGGCGCTCTTCTCGCCCACGACCTCGAACTCGACGCCCGCGCCGGCATAGGCGCTGAAGCTGCTCGAGGCGTCACGCTTGAAGTAGGCGTTGTCGGCGGCGTTCGAGTGCATCCAGCCGATGTCGGCGAGGAGCATCGGCTTGACGGCTACGCTCCAGGCGCCTTCGGAGAGCGGGAGACGATACTTGAGGTAGGTAGAATTCATGACGGCCCAGCCCTTTTCGTCAAATTCCTGATTGCCGCCGAGATTGATCTCGGTCTTGAGCGTGCGGTCGCCGTCAAGCCAGGCGCCCGTGAGGAAGTTCTGCACTTCCCAGCCCGAGGCGTGCTGCCAGCCGAGGTAGCCTGTGAGCGTGTACATGTCGCTCTTGACTTCGTTGCCGTCGAACTTGTTGTTCGAGCGGCCGATGCCGAACATGCCGCCGAGGATGACGTTGGCGTCGCCCTGACGGATCGCGACGTCGGAGCCGAAGCCCGTGTGGACGTAGCGGATGTCGTCGTCACCGTTGAAGAAGCCCGCGCCCGCATCGATGAAGAAGCGCGATTCCCCTTCAACCGGACGGACCGTGCCCATGCTGAGCGAAGCGAGACGGTTGCTCACGGCCGTGCGAACGGGCGCAAAGAGCTTCTGCGTATCGAGCGCCGTGCTCAGGTCGCGGTAGGTTTTCTGCGTGCGGGACTCGATGGCGCTGAGGGCTTCGGCACCCGCGGCGGCATCGGTGTTGTAGAGGGCGTCAACGAGCGCCACTTCCTGATACTTGAGGTCGGACGAGGCATTGTGCTCGGTGATGCTCTTCACCAGGGCTTCGGCCTTGTCGTCGCCGTAGCGGGCGGCGTAGGCTCGGAGCACGGCGGCCGGACGGTCTTCGAGGGATTCGTCGGAGGAGCCGACGCTGAAGAAGGCCGCACGGTTCTGAAGTGCCTGGTCGCGCTTGATCGTGAACTTCACGGCATTGCCGTCGGTGCGGTTTTCGTAGTGCATGCCGTTGGCCTGCGAGAATTCGACCTTCTGATTGGTACGGTTGTCCTCGAGCTTGTCGGCGGAGACGAGCGTGTACTCCTGATCAAAGGAGAGATTGTGGACCGACATGGCGTCCGACGCGAGATCGGCCTTGAGGGTCGAGTTGCTGCCGAGCGTGAGGCTGTTGGCGTGCAGGTTGTAGCGGTTGCCGTTGGCGAAGATGCGAAGCTCGTCGTTGACGGAGACGCGGGCCTTGATGTGGCCGCCCGCCTTGGCGCTCAGGCTGTCGATTTCAAAGGAGGAGCTGTCGTCGGACCAGAGATTCGTGTCCTGGTGCGTCCACTTGTCGAGCTTGACGGTCGCATTGTCCTGGGCGTCGATGCGGGTCGTGATCGTCGCGTTGCGGATGTCGACCTTGGCGTTGCTCACGACGAGACCGTTCATCTTGATGGACGACGTGT
>CABUOH010000233.1 GCA_902493085.1 uncultured Sutterella sp.
AACATGAAGGACGACGTCCCTTTGGATGCCGTCCTTCTTTTGGTCCGAAGCAGGGCAGGGCACGGATCTAGTCAAAACACCTTATGTTCATTTTGCAAATTGTATGCTTATAATACGAAAGTTTGCGCAGACGATTCGTCCTTCGGAAGAACCCTAATCGCACGTCAAAACGATAGCGGCACAAGGGTTTTGTTCGGAAATCCTAAGGACGAGGCGCCTGCGCCGGTCAAGATCCAAGTCTTTCAGGAGTAGTAAAAATGAGTTATTTCCCGCAGTGGAAGCTCAAGGAAAAGGGCGTCGTAGCCCCTGACGAACGCCTGCCTGCCGGCCAGACGGTGGCGATGGGCATTCAGCACGTGGTGGCGATGTTCGGTTCCACCATTTTGGCCCCGATTCTCATGGGCTTTGACCCCAATATGGCGGTTTTGATGAGCGGCATCGGCACGCTCATTTTTTTCGCCATCGTGGGCGGCAGGGTGCCGAGCTATCTCGGTTCCTCCTTTGCCTTCATCGGCGTCGTGATCGCCGCGACGGGCTATGCTGCGGGGTCCGGCCTCAATGCCAACATCCCGGTGGCCTTGGGCGGCATCGTGATCTGCGGTCTCGTCTACATGATCGTGGGCGGCATCGTGATGATGACGGGCGTCAACTGGATTGAAAAGCTCATGCCCCCGGTCGTCACGGGCGCGGTCGTTGCGGTGATCGGCCTCAATCTTGCGCCGACCGCCTGCCGCTCGGTGGGTCCGACCGACTTCGATGCCTGGATGGCCGTCGTCACCTTCATGTGCGTGGGCGGCGTTGCCGTGTGGACGCGCGGCTTCATCCAGAAGCTTCTCATCCTCATCGGCCTCGTGATCGCGTACTTCATCTATGCCGTGCTCGCCAACGGCTTCGGCATGGGCAAGCCCATCGACTTCTCGATCATCTCGAACGCCGCCTGGTTCGGCGTCCCGACGGTTCACACGCCGGTCTTTGAAATGTACGCCATCGCGCTGATCGTCCCGGTCGTGATCATTCTCGTTGCCGAAAACCTCGGCCACGTGAAGGCGGTCACCGCCATGACGGGCCGCAACCTTGACCCGTACATGGGCCGCGCCTTCGTGGGCGACGGCATCGCGACGATGATTTCGGGCTCCTTCGGCGGCACGGGCGTGACGACCTACGGCGAAAACATCGGCGTCATGGCCGCGACCCGCGTCTACTCGACGCTCCTCTTCCCGGTGGCCGCGATCTTCGCGATCATTCTCGGCTTCTCGCCCAAGTTCGGCGCCGTGATTCAGACGATTCCGCAGCCTGTTCTCGGCGGCACGTCCATCGTGGTCTTCGGCCTCATCGCCGTGGCCGGCGCCCGCGTCTGGGTGGTCAACAAGGTGGACTTCGGCAACAGCCGCAACCTGATCGTCGCGGCCGTCACGCTCATTCTCGGCGGCGGCGACTTCACCCTCAACCTCGGCTTCTTCAGCCTCGGCGGCATCGGTACCGCAACCTTCGGCGCGATCATCCTCAACGCCGTGATGTCGCTCGGCGAAAAGAAGGAGGAAAAGGAACCGGGCGAACCCCTCGACCTTGAGCGCAAGGCCTGATCCTTCCGCTGATTGAAAAACAAACGGGGCTGCTTCCTGACGGAGGCTGCCCCGTTTTGCGTGGGCGTCATTCGAGCCTTGAAGTGGGTGAGGGCGCCCCTGTCTTCAGAGAAAAGGGGCCCCGTCGAAAACGGATCCCCTTCGATTCAAGCCGTGTCCGCATCACGGCGGCCGGCGCTCAGAAAAAGATCAACGGTGCTTGCGCCCGCGCCGTGCCTTGGGCTTTGCCTGGGCAGATGCCTGCGGCTTTTCTTCGGGCTGCGGGTCGTTCGCAGGTTCGGTTGCAGCTGCGGCTTCTTCCGCCTTGGCCGGAACTTCATCCTCAGCCTTTGCGCAGGCGGGGCAAGGTTCAGGTGCCGGCGTCTTTTCGTCGTCGGCTACGTCCTTCTCGGCCGCCTTCTCATCGTCCTCTTCTTCGTCCTCGTCGTCCTCTTCTTCCTCGTCTTCGTCCTTATCCTCTTCCTCGTTCTCTTTCTCCTCGTCCGTTTCCTCCTCGAAATCTTCGGCGACGGCTTCTTCGACTTCTTCATCGTCATCGGCGTCGTGGTTTTCAAGGCTTTCAACGAGGGTGAGAAGGGCCTCGGCTTCCTCTTCGGTGAGATGAATGTCGCCGTCGAGCTGGGAGCCGAACGAGCGGTTTTCGATTTCCGCCGTCACTTGGAGGGCTGCGTTCATCACCGCCTGCGCTGCGAAGGACTTCACGGAGGCGCCGGTGAGGGTTGCGGCAAGCTTCACGATGTCGTAGGAGACGGGCGGGAGCTTGATCTTGATGCGTTTCTTGTCGTTGTCGGTCATGACCGGAACCTCCTGTGGCCAACCTTTGGAAAATGAATGAACGGGATGTGAGAACCACGAAACCGTTCCATGAAAACTATAATAGCTCGACCATTGAGAACGTGCGCGCACTAAAGTGTGTCCGTCTGCGATTTCGCCAGGATCCGCGGACCCAGACCGCACGCCACGGCACGAGTTCGAAAAGGAGAGATCGTCTTGACCGCCACCGCCTTTAATCCCAAGCCGCCCTGCGGCCGCAAACCGGCTTCAAAGGGAATGCGAACCGTCGCCGCCGCTGCGGCTGCCCTTCTTTGCGCCGCGCTGCTCGGCGGCTGCGCGGTGGGAAGCAGCCATGTTCGGGACCTCTCGACCGAGAAGGCGGCCCGCCTCATCGTCGACGGGCGGACCACCGCCGCCGAAATCGATGCGCAGTTGGGCGAACCCGACTATGAAATCCACATGGGTCATGAAATCGTGCGCCACTACAGCTGGATGCGCGGGCGCCCGTCGGCCAAGAACTTCATTCCGTTCAATCCCGTCTCCGAATGGCCCATCACGCAGAAGAATCTCAGGATCTTCTTCGACAAGAAGGGCATCGTGAAGCGCCATGAATTCTCCGGCGTCTTCTACATCTACCGCACGCCTCTCGTCGGGACGGACGCCCCTCACAGCTTCAGGCCCTTGACGCCCGCCGAGCTCGATCATTTTGCGGAGGATTGACATGACGCTCGA
>CABUOH010000234.1 GCA_902493085.1 uncultured Sutterella sp.
CCTCGTCCTGAAGACTTTCTCTCGCCCTTCAACCGCATACTCGGCGCCTTTCGCGTGGCATCTGAAGTTTTCAACTTCGGATACAAAGGCAGCAGGATCAGACTGCCTCAGCACGCCGTTTCGCTTCAGGCGCTCTCGCAAAGCCTTCGGGTTCTCACGCCTCGGGAACGCGCCTTCTTTGCCTGGGTGCACAACCGGTCGATCGAAATCCTGCCGAAGGATGAAGCCCTCCTCAAGGAGAAGCTTCAGGCCTCGGGACTCAATCCCCGCTTTGCGCCCGTCGTGCTTGAACAGGTCAGGAACGCCCGCGACGCGCGTGCCGTCTTTCAAAAGGATGCGCGCAAGATCGATGCGCTGATGACTCAGGGCAAGTTCAACGCGACCCTCCATTGTGCGTACTGGAAGAACTTCGGCATCGCCCAGGACCATCCCGCCCGAGAAGCATTCGCTCTTCTGGTCTGCGCACTCGCAGCGACGTTCGACTGCACGCCTGAAAAGCTCTACGGCCGCATTGCCGAGAACAGGCCCGAAGACGCCTTTCTCAGGCACGCCGTCTCCTTTGCCGCAGCAATGGCCACCGATCACTACCGATCCGACGAAGCACCCGCATGCGACCCGTCGCGCGAAACGGCGCCTGCCTGCACGGATGAGGACATCGAGCGCCTCTTGTCTTCCGTCGGCGATGATGAAGACTGCCTGCGTCCCTTCGGGCCCTTCAGCTACCTCTTCCTGCGCGTGCACAGGAGCCTCTGTCAGCTCGGCGGGATTGTCGCCGGGCTTGACCGTCATCGCGAGCTTCTCAAGGCTCTCACGCCCGTTTTTGACGACGTTCCGGCCTTCGCCGAACACTTGTGCGAGCCCTGGGCAGGCGACGAAGCGAACGGTCTTCGTCCCTCCCAGGTTTACCTCACGAAGTCGCTGACCGGCGACCTCGGAAAAGCGCTTCCTCGCTTCGAGAAGGATCTCAAGCGATTCTGCGCGCATTCGCAGAATCAGCTTCCCCTCGTCGAGCATGCCGTCATTGTCAGCCACATGGCGTTCGAACATTTGTCGGCCTTGAAGTCCGACGATGCCGCGAAACAACTCCTTTGCAAATTCACCAACAAGGACTACACGGAACTCCCGGACGTCTTCCTCTTCTGGATCTCGCTCTGCCAAGCCGGGTTTGGCGCCTACGTGACCGAGCATGAAGACCGCCTGACGAAGACGTTCCCCGCACTCATGGCGCTGCGCCGCGAGTGGCTGGAGGTCCTCAACGAATCCGGCGCATCCCGGAACTGACGAGTCCGGCAAGAATCCCGCACCTTCCGTCAACCGACCGAGCAATCATCATGACCGAACACGAGAAAACTGAGACCGCAAGCCCCGACGCCGAGCGCACGCTCGAGGCCTTCAAGGCCAAATACCTTGGACTCAACGATGAGGAGCGCGCCTATTATGCGCGCATGGTGGACAACCTCGTCGTGCTCTTGCGGGCCGCAAAGACCTACAATCCGTCGCTGATGAACGGCTTGGACGAGCCGGCTTCGAGCGCCCTCGAATGGGCGGCCGGCCTTGGGAACAACGCAGGAAAGCCCACGGACGCCAGCGACCCCGACACGATGCACGACTACGTCGAATCCTGCATCGACTGGGAGGATCCGCTTCTTGCCCTCATCAACGATGGCTACAACACGCTCTGGAGCATCGCCATCGAAATCTGCTATCCCGATGACGATCCGCCCGACGAGCTTATCGACACGCCCACTGAAATGCTCGAGAAGTTCCCCGACTCGCAAAACCTGATCGAGCGTCTGAACGAAGTCGCCGACTTCTACTACATGGCGATGGACATCTTTGATTGTCCTTTCATGGGAAGCCGGATCATGCTTCCCGAAGAGGCCGTTTCCATGCAGACGCTCACCAAGAGCCTGCGGGAATGCCCGCCCCGCGTGCGCGACTTCGTCGCCTGGATTCAGAACAGCATTCTCGAACAGCTCCCCGATACCGAAGCCGAGCTCGAGGAAAAGCTCCGCGCCTCGGGACTTCGCGCCCGCTTCGTTCCTTTCGTGCTCGAGCAGGTCAGAACGGCGCGCTTCACCCGCACCGTCTTTCAGAGCGGCGAGAGAAAGATCACCGCTCTGATCCGTCGGCCGAATCCCAACCTGGACTTCGCCGACACGTTCGCCGCCCGCGTGATCAAGGACCCCTCTCATCCCGTTCGAGAAGCGCTCTCGCTTCTCCTCTGCGCACTCGCCGCCACGCTCGAATGCACGCCCGAAGAGCTCAGTTCCGCCTACAGCAGGGCCCGCATCCTGTCAAACAAAAAGCCCGACCGCGAGTTCATCCTCTGCATTCTCCTCGCCGGGACGCTCGTACAGGTGGACATGGAACGCCGCTTTTCCTAGACCCGCACCGTCGCGCCTCTTCTTCCCCCTCTTTTTCATCGCCTTTGCCATGACAGAATCGAACAGCATCGAAACCCGCAACATCGAAACCGGCGCCGAAAACATCGGTTTCGACGACCCCGATGAGCTCACCGTTCCTCACGCGCTCGAGCTTCTCAAGGCCGGATACGCCGAGCTCACGCCCGACCAGCGCGCCGTCTATGCCCATCAGGTCCGCAACCTCGCAAAGCTCTACGGCATCCTGACGGGAAGCGGCCTCAAAGATCATTTCGAGCGCCCACTGGTTCACGCCGCCCTTCAATGGGCGCCCGAACTCGCCGACGACGCCCAAGCCGCGAACTTTGACGAAGCGCGCACCGACAACCTGCTCCGCTCCATCGTCATGATGTTCGACGATCCGTCTCATCCGATCATCGACCTCATCTCCGAAGCGAACGCCTGCTTCTGCGACATGACGGTAAACCACCTCTATCCGGAAGAGCAGCCCGACTACATGGACGATCCAATTCAGACCTATCTGGATTCGATTCATCACCAGGAAGGCGACGACCTCTACGGCGACTTCATGGTGATCTTCGATGCCGTTGTCTCCACTGACGACGTGGGCTACATGGAGAGCTGCGTCGCGCTTCCCGACGAAGCCGCTGCGCTTGCCGACCTCACGAAGAGCCTTCGCAAGCTCTCCGCCCGCTCGCGCAGCA
>CABUOH010000235.1 GCA_902493085.1 uncultured Sutterella sp.
ACGCTGATCACGGCGCCCGGCGACGGATGCTTGTAGTCAAACGAAACGAAGGAAAGCGCGAGAGAGATCACGAGCGTGATGACGAGCGCCCAGATGAAGAGCATCGTAATGTGCGGCAGCTTGTTGCCGGCACGCTCGATGGCATTGAGGAAGCGGTTGAGGCCTCCCGTGGGTTGCGGGGGATTGGAGGTCATTTTTCTTTTGCTGTTGTGGATGGAAGACGGCCCGTATGTGGCCGAGGCCGAAGGGCTTATTGTACGGAAAAACCCAAAAACCTTCCGCGCAGAGCTCAAAGCCTCTGCGTAGGGCGTGCGCAAATGGCGCGGTTTCAGGCAAGTGATTCTTATTTGCGACTTCTCGAACATCCGAAGGAAAAGACGCCGAAAGGGTCCGAATCGAAGGCCGAGAAAAGCGTCCGGAGGGAGCCTCGTCCCTTACGCGCACCGGCCCAAAGCAGTCCTCGCTTCAGTCCTCGCTTCAGCGTCGGATAATGCTTCTTCGGCATAATGCGCACGAGCATGGAGGAAGAGCCTCCTCGGGCGCGTCCCGAGATCCTCCCGAAAGACCAACCACACCGAAAGAGGAAGAACAACAAAATGTCCATCCTGCGCACCGCCGCCGCGCTTGCCGCCGCCCTTACGCTTTCCACCGCCTTTGCCGCACCGCCGCCTGAAGTGGCCGAGTTCGAAGGCCAGTGGCGCGGCCGTCTCGTCACGGTCGATGGCAATCCCACGAAGACCAATCTGAGCATCGACAAGTACGGCTGCTTCGTGCTCTTTCAGACAGACGTCAACGGCGCCGCCCAGTCTGCGGGCACCGTTGAGGTAAAGGACGGCGTCATGACGCTCGTCGACGCCAAGACCGGTCCCTACATGGTGCTCAAGGTTTCCGACGACGGCCGTCTCGTGCAGGACGTCCTCGGCAAGCTCCCGAAGAACTGCTGCTTCCTCAAGCGCCGCTGAGAACTCTCCGTCCAATCCCGAAGGCCTCGCTTAAATCCTGAGCGGGGCTTCTTTTTTGCGCACCCAAACGAACCGCCTGCCTGCACGCGATCGTGAGGCGGGAACGTGAAGTGGGGAAAGGGCGCCCACGGCGTGCGCGGTGCGGAAAAGCGTCCCGCAGGGCACTTTCCATTCGCAATCTCCTTTCGAGGTATTTCGTACGCGCGCGCCTTCGTGCATAATGTCCTTCTCTTATTAGGAGTTTCCCCCAGATGTCCATCGAGAAGACGCTTCAAACGCTAGCCCATGACGAATTGTCGGACGCCGACATCGTTTATCTCCTCGGCCTCACGGCCCCAGAAGAATGCGAGCTCCTCAGGAAGGCCGCCTTCGACAAAACGACGGAACTCATGGGGAACTTCGTCTACTACCGCGGCCTCATCGAATTCTCGAACATCTGCACGGCGAGCTGCCGCTACTGCGGCATTCGACGCGAGAATCACGACGTCGCGCGCTACACGATGAGCAAGGAGGAGATCGTCGCCGCCGCCAAGTGGGCGGCCGAGCAGGGATACGGCTCGATCTGCCTGCAGTCGGGCGAGCGCCGCGACGAAAAGTACATCGCCTTTGTGGAGGAGTGCCTTGAGGCCATCCACGAGGCAACGGTCTCAAAGCAGCTTCCCGACGGCGTCGGCGTGACGCTCTCGCTCGGCGAGCAGACGATTGAAACCTACCGCCGACTCGCGAAGGCTTCCGGCAACCCCGCCAACCTGCGCTACCTGGCCCGTTTTGAAACTTCGAACCCGGAACTCTTCAAAGTGCTCCACGGCGCGCGCGGCGACCACGAAAAGGAGCTTCAGAACCGCTTCCGGATGCTTCGCGACCTGCGCGAGGCGGGCTACCAGGTGGGCACCGGCGTCATGATCGGCATTCCCGGCCAAACGCTTGAGGATCTCTGCCGCGACATCCGCACCTTCCAGAAGTTCGACGTCGACATGATCGGCATGGGGCCCTACCTCATGAGCGAAGGCGGAGAGCTTCAGGAGTACGGCCAGATGGCGCCCGAAGCGCTCCTGCAGCTCGCGCTCAACATGATCGCCGTCACGCGTCTCGTGCTGGGCCCCGTCAACATCGCCGCCGCCACGGCCCTTCAGGCCATTCGCGACGAAGGCCGTGAACTCGGCGTCTCCTACGGCGCCAACATCGTGATGCCCAACCTCTCGCCCCAACGCTACCGCGAGGGCTATCAGCTCTACGACAACAAGCCCTGCCTTGACGACGAACCCACGCAGTGCGCCTCCTGCCTTGAAAACCGCCTGCGCCCGATCGGCCGCCGCGTGGGCTGGAACATGAGCGGCAGCTCCCGCCGGTGGCTGCGCCGTAACGGCCGCCCCGACGAGGCCGTTCCCGAAAACCTGCGCATGAAGACCCTGAACGGAAGGAAGATTATTCCGATTGCGGCCGCAAACGTTGCCTACGAGCAACATTGAAATTGGGATGTTCACCGTCCCAAATCGCCCAAACGGCCATTGAAGCCCCGCCGGCCTTGACGCCCCGCGGGGCTTTTCTTTACCCAAAGAACTCTGTCCCGCAATGAATTTCGTCTTAACGACTGCTCGGAAGAGAAGAACGGCCGCGGCGATCATGCATGGCCGTCCGGCGTCAATTTGAAGAAGAGGGAATTGACCTTTTGATTGCGCTCATTAGAATCAACGCTTTCATCTGGATTCGGGTAAACCCGCCCAAAAGCTGCGGCAAGTCAGCTGCGGCGCCGGGTTCTCCAACCTCAACCTCAGCCTCCCCGGGGCACACGACCCTCACTCACCAAAACTCCCTCATGAAGTCCGACATCCGCACGATCCTCCTTGGGATTGGTCAATTTCTCTTTTGCGCGCTTTTGAGCGGCCTCGCCTACGGCCTCTACGTACTCAACCTTGAGATGCGGGTGCCCGTCGAAAGCGTCATTGAACTAGGCCAAGAAGCACTCCTTCTGGCATCGGGCCTTCTCATGGTTTGGACCGCACGCCGCGAAATGGGGCTCGCGGGCGGCCTCTGGCTCGTTGCAGGCTTTCTGCTCACGCTCTTCATCCGTGAGCTTGACGGCTGGATGGACGACATCGCACCTCACTTCTGGGTTTAC
>CABUOH010000236.1 GCA_902493085.1 uncultured Sutterella sp.
CCGGCTGATCGCCGCCATCTCGCTCGCAACCCACCGTTCCTGCGAATTCACCCCCGAGCAGATCGCCAAGCTCTGCGGCGTTGCCCAATCCATTTCCTCGGCCATGGGCGCGAGCATCGGCGAGCGCATCAAGGGAAGGGGCTACGGAGACGCCTGAAACCGACAAAGAAAACCCGCCGAACCTGCGAAGAGGGACGGCGGGCGGAATGAACGGCAACCAGCGCGCCGATCAGAACACTTCGTAGGGACGCACCGAGCCGAACTGGTCGTTGATGCGGTCTTCGTTTTCCACGAAAGTGCGCATCGTCTGCATGTCAGCCGCGCGCTGCGCGCTGTTGGGGCTGTCGAGCAGCACCATCACGACGCGCCGGTCTGCAAATTCGCTCTGCACGACCATGCAGCGGCCGGCCGCCGTTGTAAAGCCCGTCTTCTGCACGCCGATGTTCCAGTCGGGATTGCCGATCAGGCGATTGGTCGTCACAAGCTTGAGCTGCTGACGACCCGCGCGGATGCTGGAAAACTGCATGGTGGACGAATCGCGAATCATCTCATGCTTGTGCGCCTCCGCAACGAGCTTGGCCAGATCGCGGGCCGTGGCGTGATTGCGGTTGTCGAGCCCGGAAGGATCGGCAAAAACGGAATCCGTCATGCCCAGACGCTCCGCCGTTTCGTTCATCTTCCGAACAAAAGCCTTGCGCCCGCCCGGATAGGTGCGCGCGAGCGCCGTCGCCGCGCGATTGTCGCTCGACATCAAGGCCGCCTTGAGCACGGCTGCGCGGGTCATGCGCATGCCGCTTCTGAGCTTTGAACGGGCGTTGCTCCTCACGTAATCCTCGCGGGTGATGCGAATCCGCTCATCCATCTTCAAGCCGCTTTCCGCAATGACGAGCGCCGTCATGAGCTTCGTGACGGAAGCAATCGGGAGCTCGATGTCCGCGTTTTTGCTGAACAGCTCCTCGCCCGTATCCTGATCGACGGCGAGCGCCACGCTGCTCCCCAGACTCAGCAGATCCGGCGTTTGGCGAAGGCCCGCAAGCGTCGCCTGAGAGGGCGCCGGCACGCGGCGGCGCGCCTGACGGCGGGGCTTTTTCGACTTCTTGACGGCATGCTTTGCCTTGGCAAGAGACTTGCGGCTGTTCGTGCGCTTGACGGATTTCTTGGCAGAGGTCTTTTTCGCTGACGTCTTCTTCACGCCGGACGCCTTCGCCTTCTGAGTTTTGGCCTGTTGAGTTTTGACCTTCTGAGTCGTTGCCGCCTGTACGGGCGTCACGACAATCGACGGTCCCGCCGCCACAAACACACCAAGACTCAGTGCCACTACGATTTTCTTCAAGCTCAACGTCACGACCGCCGCCCACGCCCCAGAGAGGTCCGTCCGAATCCAAACACGCCGCCGCACCGGCCACGCCGGTGCAGTCAATTCTTTACATTCTAAAAGTTGCTGTTAGAAATCGACACCGACCACGTCAAGAAGTCCGAAAACACGGCACCGTCCGGGAAGGAAAATCGTTACCAGTTGTTGCCACGGCGCATCCCGGCCGCGTCACAATCTGGAGATGGCCGCCCAGACACGCTCAAGGCGCTTGACGCTCACGGGCATCGGCGTGCGAAGCTGCTGAGCGAAGAGCGAGACGCGGAGTTCCTGCAGCATCCAGGCGAATTCATCCAGACGCGGATCGGGCTGGCCGCGGCGAGCCGCTCGGGCTCTCATGAGCGGCACGGCCAGGCGCTCGATGTCCGCCCGGCGCGATTCGTCGCGCGCCGGATCGTCGCGATAGCGCTCAAGCCTGTAATGAATCGCCTTCAGATAGCGCGGATAGTGCGCGAGCTGGCTGAGGGGCACCGTCGTCAGGAAGTCCTTGCAGAAGAGTTCGTTGAGCTGAGCTTCGATGTCGTCCGCAAGCTTCCTTTCACCGCTCAGGCGGCGCAGCTTCAGGGGGATGCCCGCCGCTTCGGTCACGATCTCGGTGAGAAGCCTCGATATTTCTCCGGCCACGAGCGTCAGCCGCCCCTTGACGTCCTCGCGGCGCTCCCGAAAGCTCGCCTCGTCGTGCGGCCACGGATCGGCAAGCGCGGTCGCCTCGAGCGCACAGTCCACGACGGACGTCGAGAGCACGTCCGCGCTTTCAAAGAGCCGCGAGAGACCGGGCACCGTCTGCGCCTGCATCTGCACGCGTCCGAGTTCGCGCAGCGTTCGCTCGACGAACTTCACCTGCTCGCGAAGCGCAAGCCTGAACAGGCGCAGCAACCCCTTTCGATGCTCCCTTCGAGCCTCAAGCGGATCGTCATAGACCTCGATCGCGCAGTCGGAACCGCGGTCCGTCAGTGCCGGATGGCCGATCAGGGTTTGTCCCCGGCGGGAGATTTCCATGAGTTCGGGCAGCTCGCCGAAGGTCCAGTCCGTAATGCCGTCCTCAAGATCCTTGGCGACTGCGGCATCCTCCTGAGCCACATGACGGAAGGTCTCCTGAGCCGCCTCGCCGAACTCGGCTCGAAGCTGCGCCAGGTTTCGGCTCATGCCGATCTGCCGTCCGTGCTCGTCGAGCACCTTGAAGTTCATGATGAGGTGCGCGGGAAGCTGCTCCAGCTTGAAGTCGCCGACCGTGCAGGGGACGCCCGTTTGTGAACGAACGTCATCGGCGAGCGCCTCCAGAAAGGCTGCGGACTGCGGCTCGCCTTCCTTGGTTCGGGTAAAGAACCCGGCGGCGAATTCGGCGATCGGCACGCAGTGGCGGCGAATCTTCTGAGGCAGAGACTTGAGAAGCGTCTGAGCCTTTTCCTTCACCATGCCCGGCACCAGCCACTCGGCGCGAACGGCGTCGAGCTGGTTGAGCGCATAGAGCGGTACGGCGAGCGTCAGACCGTCCTTGGGGCTGCCCGGCTCGAAATGGTAGTTGAGCGCCATCGAGATGCCCGCCATTTCCAGCGTCTTCGGGAAAAAGCGGTTGGTGACGCCTGCGGCATCATGGCGCATCAATTCGTCGCGCGACATGAAGAGCGCCTTCGGATCTTCGCGGCCGGCTTCCTTGAGC
>CABUOH010000237.1 GCA_902493085.1 uncultured Sutterella sp.
ACGCGGGTCATGTAGAGAATGTCGAGCTGGGGCATGACGGACTCGAGATCGGTCGTCTGCTCGTAGGGGATGTTATTCTTCTTGAGCGACTCGGCCTTCACGTAGCTGGGGAGCTTGAGCTCCTCGGGGGAGATGAGAACGATCTTGATGCCGGTGTAGCGGCTCAGGGCGCTGATGAGGGAGTGAACTGTACGGCCGAACTTGAGGTCGCCGCAGAAGCCGACGGTCAGGTCGTTGAAGCGGCCCTTTTCACGGTTGATGGTGAGCAGGTCGGTCAGCGTCTGCGTGGGGTGGTTGTGGCCGCCGTCGCCCGCGTTGATGACGGGAACCTCAGAGTGCATGGAAGCGACCAGGGGCGCGCCTTCCTTCGGGTGGCGCATGGCGATGATGTCGGAATAGCAGCTCACGGTGCGCACCGTGTCGGAAACGCTCTCGCCCTTGGCGGCGGAAGAGCTGCTTGCGGACGAGAAGCCCAGCACCTTGCCGCCAAGACCGAGCATCGCGGACTCAAAGCTCAGGCGCGTGCGGGTAGAGGGCTCAAAGAAGAGCGTTGCGAGGATCTTGCCGTCGCACTTGTGTGCGTAGGCCTCGGGGTTGGCGATGATGTCATTGGCCGTGGCGACCATTTCGTCGATCTCCTGGGTGCTCAGCTGTAAAATGTCGATCAAATGCTCCATGTTAGTTTTTTCCTCCGATCCAAGATTCGTCCGATGGGTTGTTGCGGAACTGAATGAGACGCGCAACATCGTTGGGGTGGATATAATTTTGTTTCGCCGCTACGTCGGCGATGACGTCAAAGTTGGTCAGGCTGTGGTTCTTTACGTTCGCGGCGGCAAGGCGGTCAAGCCCCTTCTGCATGCCGTAGGTGAAGATGCTCGCAACGCCGAGCACCTCCGCGCCCGCTTCGCGCAGGACGCTCACAACGTCCAGAACGCTGCCGCCGGTGGAGATCAGATCTTCAATGACGACGACCTTCTGACCCGGCTCGAGGCGACCCTCGATCTGATTCTGGCGGCCGTGATCCTTGCCGGACGAGCGCACATAGCCCATGGGCAGACCCATCATGTGGCCGACGATGGCCGCGTGGGCAATGCCCGCCGTGCTCGTGCCCATCAGCACCTCCACATCGGGATAGTCGGCGCGAATGATCTCGCACAGCGCACTTTCCACCTGCGTGCGCACCTCAGGTGCGGTCAGGATCAGGCGGTTGTCGCAGTAGACGGGACTCTTGATGCCGCTGGCCCAGGTGAAGGGCTCGTTCGGACGGAAGAATACCGCACGGATGGAGAGCAATCCCTCCGCAATGCTGCGTTCCAAATGCTCCATTTCTATCTCTTCTCCTTTCAAAATGTCAGTTTGTTGACAAAATTAGCGTTTCCAATGCCTCCGGGGTTTCGGCGATCTGGTCGGCGCCGGCGGCGGTGAGCTCTTCGCGGCTGCCGTAGCCGTAGAGCACGCCGATCACGTCGAGTCCCGCAAGATGCGCGCCGATGACGTCATGCTCGCGGTCGCCGACCATCACAGCGCGGGAAAGATCGTCGCAGCCAGCCGCTTTAAGCGCGGCTTTGACGACATTTACCTTTTTGCCCGCTTCCTTGTCGCCCTCGGGCGCGCCGCAGATGGCGTCGAAGTAGGGTGCGAGGCCGAAATGCTCCAGAATGCGCTCGGCCATGGTGTCGAGTTTCGACGTGGCGACGAAAAGACGCTTGCCCTCGCTCTTGAGATGCGCAAGCAGCGCGGGGATGCCGGGGTAGGGGGCGTTGTCGAGCCAGCCGTCCTGCTGATAGTATTCGCGGAATTTTGCGACCGCGGCGTCGACATTCTCTGCGCTCACGAAGCGCGCGAAGGTCTCGCTGAGCGGCGGGCCGACGAAGAACGACAGCTCGCGCCAGTCGCGCTCGATGCCAAACGCGCGCAGGGCATACTGTCCGGCCTTCATGATGCCGGGGCCGGAGTCGGTCAGCGTGCCGTCCAAATCAAATAAGATGATGTTGCGGCGCATTGCTTAGCCCACAAACTCGCTGACGCAGCGGCGATAGGCGGCGACGGGATCCTCCGCCTGCGTGATGGGGCGGCCAACGACGATGTAGTCCGAGCCGATCTCGCGTGCCTTTGCGGGCGTTGCGGGCGTAGTGATGCGCACCTGATCGTCCGCCTTTGCATCGGCAAAGCGGATGCCGGGGGTGACGGTGAGGAAGTCCTTCGTGCAGGTCTCGTGGATGCGGCCGGCTTCAAGCGGGGAGCAGACCACGCCGTCGAGCCCGGCGAGTCTTGCATTTTTGGCGTAGTCGATGACCACTTCCTCAAGGGGGCGGTGGATGCCGATCTCTTCCTCCATGCTCTGCTGGCTGGTGGAGGTGAGCTGCGTGACGGCGATGAGCATCGGACGCGTGCCGTCCGCGCGGGTGAGACCCTCAAGCGCGGCGCTCATCATGGCGCGCGTACCCGCGGCGTGGAGGTTGACCATGTCCACATCGAGGGAGGAGAGCACGGCCATCGCTTTTTTCACGGTGTTGGGGATGTCGTGCAGCTTGAGATCGAGGAAGATCTTATGGCCGCGCGCCTTGATCTCGCGCACGATGGACGGGCCTTCGGCGTAGAAGAGCTCCATGCCGATCTTCACAAAGGGCTTTTCGCCGGTGAAGCGGTCAAGAAATGCGAGGGTCTTTTCCTTGCTGTCAAAATCCAGTGCGATGATAACGTCCTTACCCATGGTGGGCACCTCCTATGATGTCGTTCAAATCGTTGATGTTGTATTTCTGCATGACGCGGGGCAGATCCTCGACGATGCGGCGGCAGGCGAAGGGGTCGACAAGGTTGGCAGCGCCGACCTCGACCGCCGTTGCGCCGGCGAGCATCAGTTCGATGACGTCCTCGGCGCTCATCACGCCGCCGAGACCGACGATGGGAATGCGCACCGCTTCGTACACCTGCCAGACCATGCGCACCGCAAGCGGGAAGAGTGCGGGGCCGGACATGCCGCCCGTGCTGTTGGCAAGAAGCGGCTTTCTCG
>CABUOH010000238.1 GCA_902493085.1 uncultured Sutterella sp.
GCTCCTTGCCAAGCCCGCCAATCCCGAGCAGCTCGCCGTCGCCCGCGAAGTCGAATGCAACAACGTCGTGCTCGTGCAGGGGCCTCCCGGAACGGGCAAGACCCACACGATCGCGAACCTGCTCGGCCACTTCCTCTCGCAGGGAAAGCGCGTGCTCGTCACGAGCCACACCACGAAGGCACTCTCCGTCCTCAAGGACCTGCTCCCGAAGGAGATCCAGCCCCTGTGCGTCACGATGCTCGGCGACCGCAGAGACCTCGAGCAGACGTCGTCGGAACTCATCACGCGCCTGACGCGCCTCAACGTCGAGGACCTCGAGGCGCGCATCAGAGCGCTCGACCTCGAGCGTCGGCGCCTCGGCACGGCGCTTGCCGACCGGCGTCGCCGCATCTTCGAGCAGCGACGCCTCGAGCACGAGGCGATCGACTTCAACGGCCGCCGCTACACGCTCACGGAAATCGCGAAGTTCCTTCGCGAGTCCGAGCGCCTGCAGGCCCTCATCCCGGGCGAGGTGGCCGAAGGCCCGATGCCGCTCTCCTTCCGCGAGCTGCTCGAACTCTATGCCACGAACGGCCGCTGGGACGCCGAGACCGCCGAGGAGCTCGCAGGCCTTCTGCCCGAATTCGACCTTCTGCCCGACGCCGACACGATGCGCGGCATGAACAGGCGCTGGCGCGACGTGCTCGCGCAGGAAGCGGGCGACGTGACGGTCGACGAGCGCCGAAGCGCCTCGGGCGAACGGCTTCACGCCTTCATGAGGGGCGACGCAACGCTCCTCGTTGCGCCTGAGTCGGCCTTGAATGCGCTCACGCCCGGCCTTGATCTCTCGCCGCTCTCGGAAACGGACGAGATGAAGCGTCTCGCGCTCACGCTGGGCTTGGCCGACGAAGGCTGCCGGGAAGCCTTTGAAAAGCTCGAGGCCGAACTCGCCGCCGCTCACGACCTCGCGCTCGCCGTCGACCGCGCGTCGCTCCTTGACGCCCGCGCCGTCGTCATTCCGGACGAGCTCGATGCTCAGGCCGCCGTGCGCGCCGCTCAGTGGTTTGCCGAAAACGACCCCGAAGGGAGCACGGGCGTGCTCGGACGCCTCTTCAACAAGGAGGCCCGCGACGCCGCCGACGCACTCGCGGGCGTTCAGGTGGACGGCAGCCGCCCCGCCTCGAAGGAGGCCTTTGAGGCCGTGGCGCTTCACGCCCGACTCAAGGCGGCCGTCAAGACCGTGGCCCGCACCTGGGACACGCTCGCCGAACGCGCGGGCGCGCCCTTGTTCGCAACCTTCGGCGACAACGCCGTGCGCACGCTCGCCGTGCGCTACGGCACGTCGCTTTCCGACGCCTGCATCTGGTGGCGCCGCGTCTTCTCTCCTTATCTTGAAGGGCTCCTTGCCGCCGGGATCGAGGCCGACGGCATGAAGGCGGTGCTCGAAGACGCCGATCCGCTCGAGGCGGCCCGACGCTTTGCGGCCGAAGTGCTCGGGCCCGTTCATGCGGCGCGCCACCGCGAAGCGGAGCTTCATGCGCTTCGCGACTGGCAGGCGACCGAAAGCCAGAAGCTCTACGCCGCCGCGCCCGGCTGCGCCACGGCCAGAAGGCTTGCCGCCGCGACGCTCGTCGATCCGGACGCGTGGGCGCTTGAAGCGGAGCGCCTCAAGAGGCTTCTCGAGGATCAGCCGCTTTTTGCCCGCCGCACGGAACTTCTCGAAAAGCTTCGCGCAGCCGCTCCCGAATGGGCGGGCGCGCTCGAAGCGGGCGAGCCGGGCTTTGCCGGCACGAATCCCTCGCCCGAAATCACCAACGCCTGGCTCTACCGCCAGCTCGAGCGCATTTATCTGCGCGCCATGGAAACGGATCTCGAGGCGCTCCAGTCCGACGCGGACCGGCTCTGCGCTGACCTTCGCGAGGCGACGGGCCAGCTCGCCGTCGCCCGGGCGTGGCTCGCCGTCAAGTCGCGGCTCTCGAATGGCCCCGCGCTCTCGAACCTCTTCTCGCTTGCGGCCTACCTGAAGCGCGCCGCCGGGCGCGGACGCAAGAGCGCCGCATGGCGTCGCGAAATCAACCGGCTCCTTCCCGCCTGTCAGCAGGCCGTGCCGGTCTGGGTCATGATGATTCAGGATGCGCTGCTCAACTTCAGCACCGCCTCGAAGTTCGACGTGATCGTGGTCGACGAGGCCAGCCAGGCCGACATGACGGCGCTGCCCCTTCTATATATGGGCAAGAAGGTGATCGTCGTGGGCGACGACCGTCAGGTGACGCCGCTTGCCGTCGGCACGAGCGAGTCGGCCGTCGACGCGCTCTGCGCCCGTCATCTCGAAGGCCGCGTCAAGGAGCCGAGGCTCTACGACTCGCGCCTCTCGCTCTACGGCCTCGTTCAGAGCATGGCCTTTCCGGCCCACATGCTCGTCGAGCACTTCCGCTCCGTGCCCGAAATCATCGGCTGGTGCAGCCGCCTCTCCTACGCGGGCACGATCAGGCCGCTTCGCGACGCCTCGTCCTCGAACCTCAAGCCCGCGCTCGTTCCCTGGCGCACCCGCGGCACGGCGGGCGACAACGGCGTCAACGAAGAGGAGGCGCAGACCGTCATTCGCCTTCTGCGCGCCATGATCCATGATCCCGCCTACGAAGGCAAGACCTTCGGCATCATCCCGATGCGTAGCGTCCACGGCGCACAGGTCAACCGCATCCGGCGGCTCCTCGCGGAAAACTTCGACCCGCGCGAGCTCGAAAAGCGCCGCATCCACTGCGGCATCTCGGCCGAATTCCAGGGCGACGAGCGCGACGTCGTGATCCTCTCGCTCGTCGACTCCGCCGCGCCGGGCCTGCCGCTTCGCAAGGAAACGGAAGGCGCCGACGGCATGATGAAGAAGCGCTGGAACGTGGCCGCCTCCCGCGCCCGCGACCAGCTCTGGCTCGTGCACTCCTTTGACCCCGCCGCGCAGCTCAAGCCCGACGACCTGCGCCGCTCGCTCTTCGACTGGGCCGACGGCGTCATGTCGGGCACGATCGGCGCTGCCGA
>CABUOH010000239.1 GCA_902493085.1 uncultured Sutterella sp.
GCGGCGCCCGTGAGCGTGATCGTCGTCGGGAACATGAAGCTCACGGCAACGGAGGCCATGGCCGCCCCGAAGGTTGAGGCGAGATAGAGCGCGATGACGGGCCGGATGTGCATCTCGGTCGACATGGACGAATTGGCGATGGCGCTCGTCACGAGCACGAAGACGAGCACGGGTGCGACGCCCTTGAGGGCCGTCACGAAGATCTCGCCCAGAATGCCGACGTCCTTGGCGGCCGTGGGCCAGACGAAGGCGAGCGCGGCGCCGAGAACGAGCGCGATGAGGATCTGCCGGATGAGCGAGCCGTGAACGATCGGCTGCGCAAACCGAAAGACGCGGCTGAGACGCTTGGTCATGGAATAAACTCCTGTTTGCGTGGGATTCGGAGGCTTTTGGTCGGCCTCTCTTGGTCTGCGTCCCTGCGTCCGGACGACGCAAAAGACGAGTGAAAGGGAAAAATCATAGCGCCCTCCCCTCCATGCCGAGGGCCGTCGGACAGCAAAAGACGGACGAAATGCGTGGAAACCCCTAGAGTCTTTTCCGTATTATTGCGACGCGGGGCTTGTGTCGGGGTTGTGTCGCGCTTGGGGCGCATTGAGTAGAATCGCTTCTCACGCCCGATCTTCGGCCCCCTCTTCCCTTCGTTTTCGGCGTCCCGTCCCGGTCTCCGTCTCAACCGCTCGTCTTGATTTTCATGAACAGTCCGCAGTTTCCTTCGCCTTTCGGCGTGCCGCCCTCAGAGGTGCTTCTTCGTCATGCCGCACGCGCCCCGATCCCGGAGGGCTTCACGGGGCGCGCGGGCGTGCTCGTTTGGGCGGACGATGCGGGCGAGCATGCGGACCATGCGTTTGAACCCGCCTTGCGCGGCGTCGGGCGCGATTGGCGGTCGCTGAGCGAAGACGATCTCTGGCCGGGCATGTCCCGGGAGGCCGTACCCGAACGCATGCTCGTCGACGGCCGGGGCGAGGCCTTTACGGTGAGGGATTTTTTGAAGACGATGTTCGAGCCCTATCCCGACCTCCCCGAAATGCAGGGCGGGCGCGAGCTCGAAGCCCGCAAGGCCGGCTGGCGCTTTGCCGTGACGGACGCCCTTTCAAGCCCGGTCGTGGCCCTCATGGCCCGACGCAACGAGCTCGCGCCCCGGGGCAAGGCGGGCGGGCGCATTCTGGGCTTGGCCGAATGGTGGTGCGGTCCGACGCCGGGCCACGAAGTGCGCTTTGACGGCACCTTTTATCCGCCGAGAGCCGCGGCGAAGTGGCTCTACGAACGGCTTGTCGAGGGCTTGCCCGCTGCTCCCGTGCCGGCGATTGCGAATGAAGCTGATTTTGGGTCCTTGACGGTGCTTTATTTCGACGACGACATCGTCGTGATCGACAAGCCCACAAGGCTCGCGTCCGTGCCTGGCGTCAGGGAAACGACTTCGGCCAAAGAGATTCTTGAGAGAACCTACGGTCCCCTTCGCATCGTGCACCGCCTCGACATGGACACCTCGGGCGTGCTCCTTTTTGCAAGGCACCTTGATGCGGAAAAGGCCCTTCATGCCGCCTTTCGAGAAGGACTGGCCATGAAGCGCTACACGGCGAGGCTCGAGGGTGTGCCCTCGGAGCGCTCGGGGCGCATCGAGCTTCCGCTCGCCCTGAACCGGCTCGATCGTCCGCGACAGTGCGTTTTGCCCTTTGCTCAAGGCGGCAAGCCCGCCGCCACCGACTGGGAGCTCGCCGGCATTGACGTTATGCCAAACGGCCGGCGCAAGGCCATCGTCAATCTCTGGCCCGAAACCGGGCGTACGCATCAGCTGCGCGTACACTGCGCGCATGCCGCCGGGATCGGTCTTCCGATCGACGGCGACAGCTTCTACGGGAGCCGCGGGATTCTCGCGGAGGAAAAGGCCTCAAGGCTCTGCCTTCATGCGGCGGAACTGACCATTCCGCATCCGTCAACGGGGATTCCCGTCCACTTCGAGGCGCCCGAAGCCTTTCCGGCGTTTTGAGGCTCGGCTTTAGCGGCGCATGTCGCGGCTTTTGCCCGAAATCGCCTCGACGTCGATGCGCCAGACGTCGCAGTTCGCCATGTCGCCTTCAATATAGGCGCGGCGCTTTGCGATGGGCTGGCTTCCCGCCCAGCGACCGCCGATGAGCCAGAGCGCATGCATTTTCTCCACCTCGTCCGTGACGAGCGTCGCGCGCCCTTCCATGAGGGCTGAGGCGTAGTTCATCGAGAACGCGGGTTCGTCGGGTGCGCTCATGCTCACGAACACCATCGCGCAGCGCGGGTTGGCGCAAAGCGCTTCGAACTTGCGCCCGGCACCGTGAAAGTAGATCTTGTCGCCTTCGATGACGGGCGAGACCGGGACGCCGTACGGCTCTCCCGCGGGAGTGGCCGTTAAAAGCGTGCCGTAGGGAGCCTCCGAAGCGACCCTTCGGGCGAAGGCTTCGTCTGTCGCGCGGTCGTTGCGGCGCATCGGGCGTGAGGTGGCATTTTTCATAACTGTCCTCAAGGTAAGGGAATTTTTTGATCATCATAATGTAATGCCGGAAGGCATCCTTATGATATAGGGGTAACGATAGTATCAAGGTATTGACTGCGATTTTTTCCTCTATATAATCATGCCCGTTTGTCTAAAATTCACGGAGAATTGGCATGCAGGAGAGCAACGTCGCCCTCACGATCGAATACAAAGGACCGTCCGTTGACGTCGGAGCGCTTTTCGCAGAAACGCTTACCCCTTCTCTTCTCGCCTTGAGCGACGCCCTGAAGGCACTAAACCGCCTCGTCAATCCCGAGGGCGTCGAGGCGGAACCTTCCATCCTCAAGTTTGTGGGAGGCCGGTTTGAACTCAATGTTCGCGTGCGCCGCACGTTCGACAATCAGGTGGACTGTCTTGACGACGACTACGTCGAGCTTGTTCCCTGTTCGGCCGAGCTGCTCGTCGACGGGCTTCTTGAGATTCTCATGCTCAAGAAGTGGCTCGCAGGAAACATGAATGCGACCTTTGCCTTCAATCCGAAG
>CABUOH010000240.1 GCA_902493085.1 uncultured Sutterella sp.
CATCGGCACGTTCGACCGCCAGCGCATTCTCTACGCCGGCCTTTCGCCCGCCGAAAGCCTGGATCCGGTCGTCAACGAAGTCAGAAACACCATCACCCGCCTGGGCCTGCCGCTCGATGAGAAGCCCTTTCGCGCCCACATCACGCTCGCGCGCGACTGGCGCCGCGGCCATCCGCCGATGACGCTCCCCACCCGCACCGTGCCGCTCTCGGGTCCCGTACTGATGGAGACCGTCAAGGATCCCCGTACCGGCCGGATCCGCTACCGTCAGGTCATTTGACGTTCCGACGGCTCTCAAAGAGGCTTTCCGCAATGCGGAAAGCCTCTTTGCTTTTTAGTACAATGACGCCCTCGTTCAACACTCCCCACGAAGTCTCTCATGACCGACCTTCCCATCCGCCCGGCCTTCTGGAACGTGCCCCTCTGGGGCGAAATCGGCGTCTACGTACTCGGCATCGCCGCCGTCGCGCTGCTTGTCGCGGGCATCGTGCTCAACCGCCGCCTTTGGCTTCGCGGCGCCGAGGATCCCCACCCCGTCAAGGACAAGAAAGCACGCCTTCTCACTGTTCTCGCTGACATCTTCACGCAGAAGAAAATCCGCGAAACCCGCGCCGGCCGCCTTCACGCCGTCCTCGCCTGGGGATTCTTCCTCCTCTTTTGCGGCACCGCGCTCGCCACGCTTGACTGGGACGTCGGCCATTACGTCTTCGATGCTCAGTTCCTTCGCGGCAACTTTTACCTCGCCTACAAATTCGTGCTCGACTGCGCCGGCCTCGCCGTCTTGATCTCACTCGCGCTCGGCGCGGCACGCCGTTGGTCAAAGGGCTCCGGACTGCCCGGCGACGCACGCTTTGTCTGCGCCTACTTGTCGCTCGCCTTCATCGTGCTCACGGGCTTCCTTGTGGAAGCCATCCGCCTTGCGGCCACCATGCCCGCCTGGTCCGTCTATTCGCCCGTCGGTCATCTCGTCGCTCAGGCGCTCCTCGGCTGCGGCCTGACGGAAACCGGCCTTCGCTCGCTTCACGTCTGGATCTGGACCATTCACGGCATCTCGTCGCTCGCCTTCATCGCGGCCGTCCCGCTCACCTACTACGCGCACGTCTACCGCACGCCGGCCGGCCTCCTCACGCGCGAGGAAAAGCCCGCCGGCCTCCTGCACAAGATCGATGACATTGAGGAGCAGGAAACGTTCGGCGTTTCCGCCTTCGAACAGTTCACGACCCGCGAGCGCACGGCCTTTGACGCCTGTACCGAATGCGGCCGCTGCACGGCCGCGTGTCCGGCCGTGCGCGCCGGCACGCCGCTCGACCCAAGGGCGCTCATCGTTTCACTGCGCGACCGCATGCACATGGAGGCAAAGGCCGAAGATCCCGGAACGCTTCCGACGCTCGACGAAACCGTCCCGCGTGACGCACTTTGGTCCTGCACGACCTGCGGCGCATGCGCTCAAGTCTGCCCGGCCGGCATAAGCCTGCCGGAAATCATCGTCAACATGCGCCGTCACCAGGCGCTTGAAGCGGGCGACTTCCCCGAAGGCGTCGCCAATGCCCTTGAAAACACGGCCTCCGTCGGCAACCCCTGGGGGCTTGATCCCTACGAACGCCTCGACTGGGCCGAAGGTCTTGATGTGCCCGTTGCGCAGACGGGCGTTCATTACGACGTTCTCTACTGGGTCGGCTGCGCCGCGAGTTACGACCGGCGCGCCCGCAAGATCGCACGAAGCATGGTCAAAATCCTCAAGGCTGCGGGCGTCAACTTCGCCGTCATGGCCGAAGAGCGCTGCCATGGCGAATTCGCTCGCCGCCTCGGCGAGGAATATCTCTATCAGACGGCCGCTCAGGAAAACATCGACAACTTCGCCCAATACGACTTCGAGCGCATTCTCACGGCCTGCCCGCACTGCCTGAACACGCTCAAGAACGAGTATCCCGCCTTCGAAGGCTTCCGCTGGCCCGTCGTCAGCCACGCGGTCTTCATCGACGAACTGATGAAGACGGGCCGCCTCCCGAAGGTCAAGGCCCGGGAGCTTCGCACGGTCTATCACGACCCCTGCTATCTCGCCCGCATCAACGGCGTCGTCGAGGAGCCCCGCAGCGTCCTCAACGCCGTCTGCGCCGAGCTCAAGTCCCCCGCCGAGTCGCGCGAACGCACGCTCTGCTGCGGCGCGGGCGGCGGACAGATGTGGATCGACCGCCACGGTGCCAACGCCGTCAACGTCATTCGACTGAAGGATCTTCGCGCCGCGGGAAGCGACAACGTGGCCGTCGCCTGTCCGCACTGCCTCACGATGCTCGAAAGCGCCAAAGCCGTTGCAAAGGATGCGGACAACGTTCGCATTTCCGATATTGCGGAAATCGTTGCCGCCGCTCTGCCCGATGAGGACGCCTCCAAATGACGGACGCTCCGGAAGCCCGGCACGGCATTCAGGTGCTCGATCGTGCCGACCGACTGCTCGCAAGACTCGAAGCCTCGTCCGAACCGCTCGCGCTTACGGCGCTTGCCCGCGAAACGGGGCTTTCGGCCTCAACCGTGCACCGCATTCTGGGCTCCTTGGCGGCCATGGGATTCGTCAAGCAGAATCCGGCCGGACAATGGAGCTTGGGACTTCGTCTTCTGGAGCTCGGCAATCTCGTTTACGAGCGCTTCACGGTTCGCCAGCGCGCGCTTCCCTTCATGCAGCAGCTCCACGGGGCCACCGGCATGACGGTGAATCTCGCCATTCGCGACAACGATCGGCTGGTCTACATCGAACACGTGCTCGCACCCGAATACAAGGCCAATCAGCTTCGCCGCATCGGCTCCTGGGCGCCCCTGCACATCACCTCCGGCGGCAAGCTTTTCCTCGCGAGCATGTTGCCCGACGAAATCCGGGGCTACACGGAAAGAACCGGCCTCAAGGCCGGCACGCAGAATTCCATTCAGACGCTCGACCGTCTGCTGGTGACGCTCGCCCGCGCCCGGGAAACGGGCTGGGCCTATGATCGCGAGGAATA
>CABUOH010000241.1 GCA_902493085.1 uncultured Sutterella sp.
CATGAATCAGACACTCAATCTTCTCCGTCCAAAGACCGCGGTCCCGAAGAAGGCGCCACACTCGAAAGATCGGCCACAGCACGAAGGCGAGCCAGAAGGGTCCCGTCAGCAGAACCGCCATGCCGAGCCCTCCGATGCCGTGGGCGCCGGTCGTCCCCTCCATCGTGAAGGCCGTCCCGAGCATGCCCCATATCGCCCATGCCATCCAGGCGCGGGCGGCCTTCGCCTTCGACATGCGGCAGCGAACCGCCTTCCTCCAATTGCTCATAGCTCTCCTCAATGTCCTCTAAAGAAAGCGGTCCTCATGCCTCGAGGTCCAGCTCCTGAATCTTTCTCGTCACCGTATTGCGGCCTAGGCCAAGGCGCTGCGCTGCTTCTATGCGGCGGCCGTTCAGAACGACGAGCGCGGTCCGAATGACCGTGCGCTCGAACGCCGGGAAGAGTTCCGACCAAATGCCGCTTTCACCCGCGGCGAGCTTGGCCGAGACGAGCGCCTCGAGACACGCCTGCCAATCTCCAGAAGCGCAGGAAGCGTCCGAAGCTCCCTCATCGACCTGAAGACCGGCGGGCGACGATTTGGCCGGCGCCTCCGGAGCCGCCTCGCGAACATCTTCCGGCAAATCCTCGAGCCGCACTTCGGCGGCCGGCGCCATGACGAGAAGCCAGCGGCAGAGATTCTCCAATTGCCGGACATTGCCCGGAAAGCGAAAGGCCTCAAGGCACGCGAGCGCCTCAGGCGTCAGGTGCTTGGTTTCCACGCCTAGCGCTCTCGCCTCAGAGCGCAGAAAGTGCTCCGCGAGCGGCGCAATGTCTTCCGGGCGCTCTCGCAGGGGCGGCAGGCGAAGGCGGATCACGTTCAGGCGATGGTAGAGATCCTCTCGGAAAAGCCCCTCCTTGACGCGCGCTTCGAGATTCTGATTGGTGGCCGCGATGATGCGCACGTCCGCCTTGATCGGCTGATGGCCGCCCACGCGGTAGAAAAAGCCGTTGCTGAGCACTCGCAAAAGCCGCGTCTGCAGCTCCATCGGCATGTCGCCGATTTCGTCGAGAAAGAGCGTCCCGCCCCTGGCCTGCTCGAAGCGCCCGAGCCGCTGCGATGTGGCGCCCGTAAAAGCGCCCTTTTCGTGTCCGAAGAGCTCGCTCTCCAATAGATCCTTCGGGATGGCCGCCATGTTGATGGCGATGTAGGGCTTGGCCGAGCGCTGGCTGTGCCGCCAGATGGCTCTCGCCACGACTTCCTTGCCGGCTCCAGACTCGCCCGTGAGCAGAACCGTCACGAGACTGTGGGAAAGGCGCCCGATCGCGCGAAAGACTTCCTGCATGGCCGGTGCCTGCCCGATCAGGTCGGGCACGGACTGAGGCTCGGCCTCGACGGACTCTTCGCCCTGCGCTTCGGGCGCGGCAGGCAGCGCCGCGGTCTGCGCCTCCAGCATGGCGCGTTCGATCAGTTCGACCGCCTTCGTGATGTCGAAGGGCTTGGCGAGATATTCGAAGGCGCCGCCCTGAAAGGCCGAGACGGCGCTCTCCAAGTCCGAATAAGCCGTCATGATGATGACGGGCAGATTCGGCATGCGCGCCTTGACGCGGGCGAGCAGATCGACGCCCGTCACCCCGGGCATGCGGATGTCGCTCACGAGCACCTGCGGGGCCGACTCCTCGAGCGCCTTCAGAACGGATTGCGCCTCTTCAAAGAGCCGGC
Organism: uncultured Sutterella sp.; assembly: GCA_902493085.1. Taxonomy (GTDB): domain Bacteria; phylum Pseudomonadota; class Gammaproteobacteria; order Burkholderiales; family Burkholderiaceae_F; genus Sutterella. Next base: position 1,700 of record CABUOH010000241.1, read on the forward strand.
ACGCAATGCCGGCCTTGGCCAGCGCCCGTGAAAGCACCCATCGTATGGCGCGATCGTCGTCAACAACCCAGACGGGGGCATTCTCTTCCTTGTCAACCATAGGACTTCTCAATCACATTGTTTACGTAAACGGCAGGAGCACGCGAAACGTCGTCCGTCCGGGCACGCTCTCGAGCGTAATCGTGCCGCCCGCCTGTCTCACGAAGGTCTGCGCCAGACTGAGTCCGAGACCGGACCCTTCGGCGCGTCCCGTCACCAGCGGGTAAAAGATCTTTTCCTGCATGTCGGCCGGCACGCCGGGTCCGTTGTCGACGACGTCGACGGCAAGCGCCATGCGGGCACGCTCCGTCCCCGCCATCACGTCCCGCACGATTCGGGTTCTGAGCACGATGGCCGCTCTGCCCTGCGCGCGCTCGCGACCCATCGCCTCGGCCGCATTGCGCACGATGTTGAGAAACACCTGCGTGAGCCTCGCCCGATCGCCGCGAACGGGCGGCGCCGAAATGTCGTAGTCGCGCACGAAGGCGAGACCTTCGGGGAACTCCATCGCAACGAGGCTTCTCACGTGCTCGAGCACCTCATGGACGTTCACGTCCTCGCACGCCGCCTTCTGGCGGTAGGGCGCAAGGAACCGGTCCACCAGCGCCTGCAGGCGGTCGGCTTCGCCGATGATGATGCTCGTGCATTCGCGATCCTCCTCGCGCACGAGATCCGACTCGAGGAGCTGCGCCGCGCCGCGAATGCCGCCCAGAGGATTCTTGATTTCATGCGCCAGATTCCGAAGCAGCTGACGGTTGGCGTCCATCAGCTCGCAGCTCATCCGCTCCTTGTCCTGCTGAAGCGTTTCCTCAACGTCGACGACTTCAACAAGAACGCACGCTTCCGGACAGGCCGTCCACCCATCGGGCAGGCGCGTGAGGACGGCCTGCACGCGCACGTCGTCGGGCTGAGCGCCCGGGTGCGCGCGCAGCAGGCGGCCCAGCACGCGGGCGGACTCCACGGCCGCGCCCGACTCGAGATGGGCGTACCACTCGGCGCACTCCGCCAGACGATCGCACAAGTTCGTGCCGACGAACGTCCGCCTCGAACAGCCGAGCAGCACTTCGGACGCGCTGTTGCCCCAAAGCACCTTGCCCGCCGCATCCGTCAGAAGCACCGCACCCGCCATCATGTCAAGAACCGCGAGCGGACTCTCCCGCCCGGCGGCACGCTTCGACTCAACCATGAACGGCTCTCCTTCAACCTTCACGACTCAACTCGAACCCAAGCTCGGGCCAACCTGAAAACAAGACGG
>CABUOH010000242.1 GCA_902493085.1 uncultured Sutterella sp.
TCGCACGCGCGTTCGGCCTTTTGCCATCGTCCTGTCCGAAAATGCAAAAACGCCCCGAAACATGAGGAGAAGTTCCGGGGCGCTTTTCCAAAAGCAAACGGTCTGCCGAACCACCAGCAGACCGTTGCCTTTCCAACCATGAAGCTTCAGAGGACCAGTCCGAAGCTTCCGTACGTCAGCCTGACCAAGGCTTTCGTACCTGCACAAGCTTCAGGGGACCAGCCTGACTGCCTGAGGCAGACGCTTGCGCCATTGTTTCTTGTCCGGGGGACTTGAAACCTACAGCATCGTTGGGAGGAGAGAATTGTCCAACGCTGCCTTTTTTTGATGTGCCGGCCAAAGGAGAAAATGCCGTCACACCGCGAGACTCTGGCGAACCCTTAAGGGTTACTCCTCGTTCATCGCAGGACGAAGTATATACGGATTTACCCCATAAGGAAACCCCTAATGGCATTTTTTTAACGTCTCCCGCTTCAAAAGTGCAACAAATTATTTCAGTCTCCTGCCCGCCTGAGCAACTGAACGATCAAAAACCGTTGCGCTCCAGGATTTTCTTCCCTGTTCCCGGCTCCTTCTGCGCGTCTCAACGCTTGTCCGGCAAACCGCGCTTTGCCGCGTTCGATCCGCGAACGCCTGCAACTCCCTATCGTCACTGCCCGGGCCGTCACTGCTCGGAAACACCGATCACAAAATCCTTCTTTCCTCATGTCCGCGACCTTACAATGACAATAAGGGCGCGAAAATCCTTACGCGCCCAATCACGGGATGCCGGCCGCGGCCTCCCGCCGTCTGTGCTCAGCGGGGGCGGGATCCGAAACGGGCACACGGCTGCCGCCGCCGTCCCTGAACATGGGAGGTATGCGCATATGACAACAACGACATGCAGCTGGAAGCCCTACCGCGTCGCACTGCGCACTCAGGAGTGCAGGGGCGTCATCAGTCTTTACCTCGAACCCGCACAGGGCGCACCCGCGCCTGCGTTTGCCGCCGGGCAGTACGTCGAGCTTCGCGGCCCGGGCATTGAGCCTCGAGCCTTCTTCCTTGTCGGCCCGAGCGGCGACCGCCTTGTTCGCCTGACGATTGAAGTGGGAGACGAGCCCTTCGTCGGCGAAATCGGCCGCATCGCCAAGCTTCGCATCGGCGACGCCGTCGAGCTCTCCGAGCCGCAGGGCGACCTTGCGTTGGAGCCCGGCGAAACGCCCCTCGTCCTCATGACCGAGAACATCGGCTGCGCGGTGGCGCATGCCTTCCTCGCAGAGCTCGCCGAAAGCTCGCCCGCGAGACCCGTGCGCGTTCTCTGCCAATTTCCCAACGGCACGCGCATGCTCATGCATGAAGAGCTCAGGAAGCTCGTCGACCTGATGCCCAACGCAGCCCTCGCGGTCTTTCTCGCCGCTCCCTTCACAACCGACACCGCCGGCAAGGACTATGAGGTCGCAGGCCCCATCACCGTCGCCAACGCCCGAAGCGTCTGCGTCAATCCGGACGCGGACTTCTATCTCGTCGGCAGCGAACCCTTTGTGCAGGCGCTTCGGTCCGATCTGATCAATCTCGGCATCATTCACTCGCGCATCCACGCACAGGTCATCTAGAGGTCAGTCTTGACGCTCCAAGGCGCAACCGCGCGCCAAAGAGCGTCAACTGAAAAAATCCCCCTTCCGTCAAGTGAATTGCCGCCAAAAAGGTCTACAATTCATCCTAAAGCACAATATTATTCCAATATCAGGGCCCGGCGACAGTCAGTTGCCGGCCGGGTTGCCCCCATTTAACAGGACCCTTCGATGCATTTAACCCGCTTCACCGACTTGAGCCTTCGCGTGCTGATGTACCTCACGCACACCGATCGCAAGAGACTCGTTACCGTTACCGAACTTTCCGAGCGTTTCCAATGGTCCCGCAACCATATGGTCAAGGTTGTTCATTTCATGAGCACCAAGGGGTGGGTTGAAACGCACCGAGGAAGGCTCGGCGGCCTGAACCTCAAGCTTCACCCCTCGGAATACAAGATCGGGGACGTCGTGCAGATTCTCGAGCAGCAGCAGGAGCTCATCGACTGCTTCGAGCCTCATGAATGCGCGCTCTCGGGCTGCTGCAAGCTTCGCTCCCTTCTTCGCGAAGCCGCACGCGACTTCTATGAACGCCTCAATACCGCCACGCTCGAGTCGCTTACGAGCGGCGACGACGTCAAGGCCATCATCTCGGGCTGCCAGATCGAGCCCGACAAGGACGGCAACCCGTCCCCGGCCTGCAGCGAACTCATTCGACAGATGGAGCAGCGCGTTCATCTCGAACGCATCAGGGCCACTGAAAAGAAGTGACCCAATTCCGAAAAACCCCGTCCGGCAGTCTCCTGCCCCGACGGGGTTTTTCCTTTGGGTTCTTTGACGGCGCCGGTGTTCACACCAGGAAAAAGCGTGCCGACACCCCGAAGATGCCGGCGAGCTTTGCGGCGAACTCCGGGGTAATGGGTCTCACGCCCTGCTCCATGTCCGAGACTCGGACCTGATTCGTGCCGAGCTGCTCGGCAAGCGTCTTCTGCGAGAGGCCGCGCTCCTTCCTCAGCTTCTTGAGCATCGGGCCCGGCGGCAGTTCCGGCGCCTCCTCCGGCATGCCGAACGTGACGACGCTCTCGCCGAGAAGCAACATCATGCTTTCGAGATGCCGTCTCACGGCTTCCGCCTTGTCGGCGGGAACGCTCAATCTGAACACCATGTCGGCACCGGCGCGTTCTTCAGTAATCGCCATCATCAGCCAATCCTCCTCATACCCCTCAAACAATTGGCAACTTTCGACCCGCCCAAGACGAGCCGTCTTCGCGGTATTCTACAGGCAATACGCCCGCTCCCATGACTGGAGCGGCACATGCCGACCGGAATGCACACATGACAAAAAAATCACTGCAAGACCTGCGCCGCGAGGTCTCCGATCTCACAGACGGAATCCGCCGTGAATTGAAGGAACACGTCTCTGAAATTCGAGACAATCTTGACCG
>CABUOH010000243.1 GCA_902493085.1 uncultured Sutterella sp.
TTCATGCAGAAGATCGAGGCCTCGATGCGCGACGCCGACGCGGACGACGCCTGGGATCTTCGTCACCCGACCACGGGCGAGGTCGTCGCGACCGTCTCCGCCCGCGACCTCTGGCAGCGCCTCCTTGAGATGCGCATGCACACGGGCGAGCCCTATCTCGTCTTCACCGACACGGCCAACCGGGCGCTGCCCTCGTGGCTCAAGGCGAAGGGCCTTTCGATCCACGGCTCCAACCTCTGCACCGAAATCTTCCTGCCGACCTCGAAGGAGCGCACCGCCGTCTGCTGCCTCTCCTCCGTCAATCTCGAGTACTACGACGAATGGCGCGACAACGGGCAGTTCATCGACGACGCGATGGAATTCCTCGACAACGTGCTGCAGCACTTCATCGACCACGCCCCCGACGGCATCCGCCGCGCGCGCTACAGCGCCATGCGCGAGCGCAGCGTGGGGCTGGGCGCCATGGGCTTTCACGCCTATCTGCAAAAGCGCGGCATCGCCTTTGAATCCGCCGCGGCCAAGTTCACGAACCGCGACATGTTCAGGCACATCGCGCAGGCCGTCGAAAAGGCGGACGCGCGCCTTTGCGCCGAACGCGGCCCCTGTCCCGATGCGGCCGACGCCGGCGTCATGCGCCGCTTCTCGCACCGCATGGCCGTCGCGCCCAACGCCTCTTCCTCCCTCATCATGGGCGGCACGAGTCCGTCGATCGAGCCCTATCGCGCCAACATCTACCGCCAGGACACGATCTCGGGCGCCTACATCGTGAAGAACCGCTTCCTCAAGGCCGAGCTCGCCAAGCGCGGGCTCGACACGGACGAGGTTTGGGCCGACATCATCGCCCACGACGGCTCCGTGCAGCACCGCGAGGATCTGCCCAAGGAGGTGCGGGACGTCTTCAAGACCGCCATCGAGCTCGATCAGCGCTGGATCATCGAGCTCGCCGCCGACCGCCAGGCCTACATCGATCAGGGACAAAGCGTGAACCTCTTCTTCCCGCCCGACGTCTCGATCGCCTATCTGCACGCCTGCCACTTCTCCGCCTGGAAGAAGGGCCTCAAGAGCCTCTACTACAACCGCTCCGACAAGCTTCGCAAGGCCGACCGCGTCGGCGTACAGGTCGAGCGCCGCCGCATCGAGGATCAGATCAGCATGCAGGCCGTCGCCGACAACACCACCTGCCTCGCCTGCGAAGGCTGACCCGAGGGAACCGCATCATGACCGACAAGAACAAAGCCGACGGGCTCCTTTCGACCCGCACCTGCTTCAAGCCCTTCAAGTACCCCTGGGCCTACGAAGCCTTCATGCAGTCCGAGCAGATGCACTGGCTCTGGACCGAAGTGCCCATGCTCGAGGACGTCAAGGACTACAACCAGAAGCTCAGCGACAGCGAGCGCGACTTCCTCACGAAGATCCTGCGCTTCTTCACGCAGGGCGACATCGACGTCTCGGGCGCCTACGTCAATCACTACCTCCCGCGCTTCGGCCAGCCCGAGATCCGCATGATGCTCTCGTCCTTCGCCGCGCGCGAGGCCGTGCACATCGCGGCCTACTCGCACCTGATCGAGACGATCGGCCTGCCCGAGTCCATCTACAACGAATTCCTGCAGTACGAGGCCATGGCCGCCAAGCACGACTTCTTCAATGAAGTCGCCGAGGACAGCCGGGACCTCGCCGCCCAGATCGCCGCCTTCTCGGCCTTCACCGAAGGCATGCAGCTCTTCTCGTCCTTCGTCATGCTCCTCAACTTCACGCGCAACGGCACGATGAAGGGCATGGGCCAGATCATCGCCTGGTCGATTGCCGACGAAACGCTCCACACCGAGTCCATGACGAAGCTCTTTCGCGAGTACATCGTCGAAAATCCCGAGCTCTGGAACGATGCGCTCAAGGCCAAGATCTACGGCATCGCCGAAACCATGGTCGAACTTGAGGATCGCTTCATCGACCTCGCGTTCGGCGTCTCCGAAATGCGCCGCCTCACCAAGGAGGAGGTTCGCAGCTACATCCGCTACATCGCGGACCGTCGCCTGATCGGTCTCGGCATGAAGGGAATTTTTGATGTCAAAAAGAATCCGTTACCGTGGGTTGATGCTATGTTAGGAGTATCGCACACCAACTTTTTCGAAAACAGAGTAGTCGATTACGCCAAGGGCGCTCTTACAGGTGACTGGGGAGACGTCTGGGGCAAGGCTCCTGCTGTGCAGGCGGATTAAGGATGAACGGAAGCCGAGCGGATCGAATCTCGACTTTCAGGATGAAGAGGGGATTCGTTCGGCCAAGCGCATGGCCTCCTGCAGTTTGGCATTGGGTGCGAAGGGACGATCAAGCGCTTCGAGCAGCGCTTTGGATTCCTGGGCGGTCAAGGAAACGACCTTGTTTCCTTCGACGACTTCCTTGGCTTCACGCACGGCGGCTTCGCGAATGAAGTCCGCAAGGGACATCCCCTTGAGTTGGGCGGCGTACTGCAGCAGTTGCTTGTCATCGCTCGTCAAGTGAAGACCATAGTGTTCTAAAGCGGGCATGATGCTTCTCCCATGGCGTACCGTTTCTTGCGGTACGCCCTCTTGCTCATTCTGTAATCAGATTATGGGCAAATCGCCTGGACCGCAAGTTTTTTGCTCCTTCTCGGTCAAAAGGCGGTGATTTGCTTTATCCAGCCGGTCACGCCGCTGCGCGCTTCAGTTGCGGCGCTCTCTTCAGTCTTCGCAGGCGCGGCGGGAACCGGACGTTTTTCAGGCACCGTGACCGTGAAGTAATGCGTGCCCGAACTGTCCAGCACGGCTTGCGGCGTCCAGCGCCGATTTCCCTGTGCATCATAATATTTGTACGCCGGAACATACATGGCTTGACCGGGCTTCAGATATTTCTGAAGCCCCATCAGGAACCTCCGTTCAAAGACCAGGCCGTCGAGGTACGAAAGCTTGGATTTGACGATGTTGAGCGGATAATAGCGATCTTGGTTGTACCCGAAATGGTTGATCCATC
>CABUOH010000244.1 GCA_902493085.1 uncultured Sutterella sp.
CCGCCCAGGCGCCTCACGACGCCGCCCGGCACCCTCACGAAGTCGAGCACCGTCTCCACCCGCCTGTCCGCCAGCTTTGCCGCCGTGCGCGCGCCCACACCCCAGACCTCCGAGACGGGCGTCACCGCAAAGGCCTTCGTCTGCCGCGCGCCCGAGAGATCGTCCCAATTGAGAACGCCCCCGAACGCGGGATAAATCTTCGCGAAATGGTCGCAGAGCTTTGCCAGGGTCTTCGTGGGCGCGATGCCCGCACAGGAGGGAATGCCCGTCCACTTGAGGACGCGCGCCCTCGCCTCGCGCCCGAGCGCCGTCGGGTTCTCCATCCCGGAGACGTCCGCAAACTGCTCGTCGATCGAATAGATCTCCTGCCTCGGCACGAGCGTGCGGATCACCGCCATCATGCGGTCCGACATCGACTGATAGAGCTCGTAGTTGCTCGAAAGCACCGCCACGCCGTGGCGCTCGACGATGTCGCGGATCTGAAAGAACGGCACGCCGCGCCCGATGCCGAGCGCCTTCGCCTCTGCCGTGCGCGTCACGACGCAGCCGTCGTTGTTGGAGAGCACGATCACGGGCCGCCTTCGCAGCGACGGATCAAAGACCCGGTGCACCGAGGCGTAGAACGTATTGCCGTCGATGTGAAGAAAACGTGCGGCCATGCTTCTCTTTCCTGCGTTGAAGGTCTACGGTCCTCTGCCCAGAATGCGGCCGAGCGCCGTCACGACCCCGACCACCCGGAAGTCGTCCCACTCCGTGGGACGCAGGATCCTGTAGGTGCCCTCCTTGTTTTCGGGACGAAGCTCGATGACGCCGTCACGGCGCTTGAAGCGCTTGATCGTGAGCGCGCCGCCGAGATAGGCGAGCACGACGTCGCCGTCGACGGGCTCCTTCGAGCTGTCGACGAGCAGAATGTCGCCCGACGAAATCCCCGCGTCGATCATGGAGTCCCCGTCCGCCTCGATCACGAAGGTCGCATGGGGCTTTCGCACGAAGAAGTCGTTGAGATTGAACTCCTCGCTCGTGTAGTCGTCCGCGGGCGACGGAAAGCCGCAGGAGCCCTTCATCTCCACGCGCGTGATGTTGTCCTTCGGGTCGTTCTCAAGCGGCACGCGCCCGAGCACGCGCAGGTTGAAGTGCTCGCTGCCGAGACGCTTGGATTCGGGCGCCTCAGATGCGGAGGGAGCCGTTGCCTCGGAAGCACCGGCTTCGCCGTCCGTGCCCGCCTGCGCCGCCCCCTTTGTCGCCTTCTCCTTCGCCGCACCTTCCTTCGCCATGTCCGCCTGGATCAGGTCCCGGACATAGCGGTTGCCGCCCATCTTCCGGCAGTGATCGGCTTCTTCGGGCTGGAGCCTCACGCTTCGCACTTCCGAATAGACGCCCGATCCCTTCGGGCGCCCCGCGCCCCTGCGGGCGCCGCCCCGGGGCTTCGTTTCTTCCTCATCCGCGCTCGTCATCCGCCGCCTCCTTCCTTCGTCAAGGGTGCAATCCATGGTCTCGGCACGCGGGTCCTGTTCCGGGCCGCATGCATGCCCGGAAAGTGTAGCTCAAAAATTCAGGCGTCGTCGATTTTTCATTCATCGATTTTTCATTCATTGCCTCAGTAGCGAACCGCCGGCGGACCGGGCGCGAATCTCAAATTTGGTCTTTCAAAAAGCATTCGGCCCGCAGGATTCCTCTCAATCCTGCGGGCCGAATGTCTTTTCAATTGCTCAGTCCGTTCAATTGTTCAGTGCGTTCAGAAGCCCTGCGGGCGGAGCTTCTTGGGGCCGCGCTTGAGGCCCGCCACCGAGACCTCTTCGCCGAAGGTCTCGCGGTGCTTCTTCCACTTGCGGATCGTCTGCGGGTGCGCGCAGAGCTTCTTGGCGATCTCGACGCAGTTGAGCCCGGCGTCAAGCATCTCAAAGGCGCGCTTCCTCACGTCCTGAAGCGCATCGGGGTGCATCTGCTGCAGGGTGCTTTCGCGCCTGGGCTGCGGTTCCGTGTCAATCGGCGGGAACGAATACGCATGCCACCGCATGTAGGCCTGCTGGCACGGCAGCGGGTAGCTCACCCGGTCGATCGAGCAGAATTCAGTCATGTTTGCCTCCTGTTTGTCACCCCCTTTTTTCGGGGGACGCGTTCGATCCTAACACGCGGATGCGCCCGACGCCCCTCTCCGCCAACAGGGTGTCGTCCATAAGTTTCATCCAAATTCAGGGTTTTTACGCAACTTGCCTTCAGTTTTTCTTAACGCCCGTTCGGAAGGCTTTCCGATACGCCCCGATGCCCTCGACATCCTCCGCAGTCCTCCCCATTCGGCCTGCGTATTTGTCCTGAGTTTTCACCGATTGATTTTTTCAATGACCAAAACGCACGGATTAACTAAACCTCCTGTTCGATAAAGGCGAACGAGAATTGTAAAGTTCGCATTGCGCAAGCGATTGCATCAAGTTTTGCACGCTTCCATACACTTCCGAGACGTCCGGCGCGGTGCATCGGCCGGCTTTGTGCGGGGCCGTGCGTTTTGGCCGCAAAGCCTGTAGACTGCTCCGATCGCTCTCAACGCCACGTCCATCGTCACGCCCTCATGAAGCTCTTCATCGCAGAAAAACCGTCCGTCGCCAAAGCCATCGCCGCCGAGCTCGGCGTCGCGAGCCGCGGCGACGGGTTCATCAACTGCAAAAACGACATCGTCGTCACCTGGTGCTTCGGCCACCTTCTCGAGCAGGCCGAGCCCGACGCCTATCTGCCCGACGACATTCCGAAGACGAAGAAGGGACGCAAGGTCTGGCGCATGGAGGATCTGCCGATCTTTCCGTCGCGCTGGCGCATGGAAGCGAAGACCGAGCGCGGGGCCAAAAAGCAGCTCGCGGTGATCGGCAAGCTCCTCAAGACGGCCGCCTCGGTCGTCAACGCGGGCGACCCGGACCGCGAAGGGCAGCTTCTTGTCGACGAAGTGCTCGAGCACTTCAAGGCGCGCCAGAGCGTCGAGCGCTTCTGGGTGTCA
>CABUOH010000245.1 GCA_902493085.1 uncultured Sutterella sp.
GTCCCCGACGGAGTCGAACTCGGCGCCCTGCAGCGCTGGTTCATCGAGCTCTACCAGTCCTATGACGGCTGGTACCTGATCCCGCAGTGGAAGTTCATGGACATGGCATCCTGCTGCCTTCTCGCCTGCATCGTCGCGGCCGCCTTCATCGCCGCCATGCTCTTCGGCTGGGGCGCACGCCTCATGAAGAAGGCTTGAGTTCACGCCTGAATCCACTCCCCCATCTCGCCGACGGGCCGCCCGGAACACTTCGGGCGGCCCGTTGCGTCATGTCCGGCGCCGGCGAAGGCCTTTTTCAAGTCGACGCATGCGCAAGTCGAATCGCTGAGGTCGAATCACTGAGGTCGAATCACTGAGGTCGAATCACTGAGATTGAAGTTGGCGCCGAGGCCGAGCTCGTAACAAGTGCCGCTCACGGGAGCTCGCACGCGTGCAGAAGGGTGCGCTCATTCGCATTGCGGACGACGACGATTCGTTGCGCGACGCATTGCGCTTCGTGCTCGAAACAGAGGGGTGCCGCGTGGCCGACTGTCGGTCGACGCCTGTCGGTCGGCAGTCGACTTCTTCAGAGGCGACGCGCCTTCGCATCCGTTGCTTTTGGACCGGTTCGGACCGGATTCGATATCTCGATGAGATTGCCGTCAGGATCGCGGCAATAGACGGAGCGGAGCGGTTCGCGTGCTCCCTCTCTGGGAACGGGACCAAGTTCAGGATTTATGCCGCATTCGCCAAGGATGCGGATGATTTCATCGATCGACGTTGAGGTCAGAAAGCAGAGGTCGGCCGAACCACAAACAGGAGCTTTGGCATGAGGAACAATCTCATGCCCTTTGACGTGGAGATTGATTTTTTGATGACCGAAGGCGAAGGCGCGGCGACCGTTGTTGGAGATGATCTCTCGACAGCCAAGGACGTCGCAGTAAAAGCGTAATGAAGCCTCGGGATCGGCAACGGTGAGTACAAGATGGTCGAGCGATTCGATGAGCGCCACGGTGGTGCCTCCTGCAGGAGAAAGGATTTGTCTTGAAAGCTTTGTTTTGAGCCAGCCATCATCGGACCGCCATCAGCCGTCGGTCGCGCTTCGCAGCATGGCGACAAACCACTGCAGGGCCGGATCTCCCGACGCGTTTTCGTGCCAGATCACGCGTCGTTCGTACCGTTCGGCCAATCCCGGCGGGAGCGGAAGGACTTCCAGCGGCAGATATTTGGCGAGCATGGCCGCATTCCTGGGAAGAATCTTGGCGGTGGCGTCGGACTCGAGCACGATCCAGGGCGCGGCGAGAAAGTAGGGCATCGTGATCTGCGCGCCGTCGCGCTCATGCGCCATGAGGCTCGCATGAAAGCGGACCACCGCGGCCGAAAAGTTGTGCATCACATTGCTGATGCGCACCTTCGGGTACGCCCGCAGATCTTCGAGCTCAAGCGCGCCCTTGGCCCTGAACGTCTCAACGAGCGGATGGCCCTTACGCACGATCAGCACGTCGGGCTCGTCGGCGAGCGCCACGCTGCGGCATTCGGGCGGAATGGGATCGAACGGAAAGACGGCGAGATCGAGTCGACCGTTGCGAAGATCGTCGAAAAGGTCTCCGTTGATCCCGAAGATTTCGAGCCTGACGCCCGGCGCCTGCCTGAGCATCGTCTTGAACGCGGGAAACAGAAAGGCGAGCACGCCGTTGTCGGCGGCGGCAATCCGAAACGTTCGGTCGATCCCGGCCGGATCAAAGACGGGCGGGGCCGCGAGCGCCTCAAGGCGTTCGAGCACTGAATCAATGGCGGGAAGAAGCTCGCGCATGCGGGCCGTGGGCACCATCCTCGGACCGCTGCGCACGAAGAGCTCGTCGCCGAAGAATTCGCGCGCGGCGCCGAGCGTGCGGCTCACGGTGGCGGTCGACGTGCCGAGCTCATTGCCGGTGTGCGTGAGGCTCAGCGTCTTCGCGAGCGACGAAAGCGTGAGCAATACGGCGTTGTCGGGCAGGGTCTTCTTCATCTTCTGTCGTGCATGCAAGCGTTGTTCGAACCGGCGGCCGCCTGCGTACGGGCGGCCCTTCATGGGATTTTGGCACAAGGCGCTCTACAAATCTGCAAGACAACCCCTCTTGCCGTTGCAGATTCCGCAATCCGCCTTTGCGTTGCCTGTCCCCGCAATGTGGGTATCAGACGATTTCGCCCGCCGAGCCGTCTCGGTACACTCATTGTCGACCATCCGGCCTTCCTCGAATGCTTCCTCGAATGCTTCCTTGCATCTCGAAGGGAAGGGAAGGCCGGTTCCGACCACAAAACAAACTTCCATGAGGAGAGTTCACGCATGTTCACCCGCCTGACTGCGGTCGCCGCCGTCGCCGCGCTCGTCTCCACCGCCGCCCTTGCCGAATCCATGCCGCCCGCGCCGTCCCCCAAGGGCACGCACCTCGGCCACGTCATCGTCAACCCGTACGGCTTCTCGCCGCTCACGGCGGTCATCAACCGCAACACCAAGCATCCGACCGACATCAAGGTAACCGTGAAGGGCAAGCCCGACGGCGGCGTCGACATCACGTACGACGTCGGCCGCAGCACGCTCCTCTCGAACGACGGCATTCCGGTCTTCGGCCTTTATCCCGACTACCGCAACACGGTCGTCGTGACCTACAAGCTCGACGGCAAGGCCGTCACGGACACGTATTCGATCGTGACGCCCGCGCTCACCATGCCCTACATGGACAACCGCAACATCACCGCGCTCCCGCAACCCAAGGTGACGAAGCTCGACCCGGCCTTCAAAGACCGTCTCTACCTCGTCAACTCCGGCACCCGTCCGCCCAAAGGCTCCGAATTCAACTGGATCATGCCCAAGACGCCTCAGATGAGCAAGAGCGCGGCCAATCCTTCGGGCGGCTCGCTCGCCTTTGAGACGATCCCGCTCAACTACGTCGTCGACTCCCAGGGCGAATTCCGCTGGTGGCTCGAACCTCAGGCCATCTA
>CABUOH010000246.1 GCA_902493085.1 uncultured Sutterella sp.
TACGACGCCTACATCCGTCCCCTGGCCGCCAAGGTTGAGGCGGCGGGCAATCCGATCTACAAGAACATGAAGGTCGTGAGCGTCGAGCGCGACGCCTCGGGCCGCGTCACGGGCGTGAAGGCCGTCGACCGCAAGGGCGCTGAGCATCTCTTCTCCGGCCGCAGCGTCGTGCTCGCGGCGGGTGGCTACGGCGCCAACCTTCAGATGGTGAAGAAGTACAACGACATCTCCGTCACCGTGACCTCGAATTCGCCGGGCACGACGGGCGAGGTGCTCGAAGAGGCCGTGGCGGCGGGCGCCGGCCTCACCGGCATGGAATGGATCCAGATCCATCCGCACGGCAATCCCAAGAACGGTGAACTCGAGTCCGCCATCGCCGCGCGTCCGTCCGACACGCCCTACGTCAACCGCGACGGGCTTCGCTTCGTCGATGAAACGGGCCGTCGCGACGAAATCTCCTACGGTATTCTGAAGCAGCCCGGACAGGTCGCCTTCTCGATCTACGATCAGCGCACGATCGAGGAAGGCAAGGTCGAGGAAAAGAAGATCGAGGCCGCCATCGCCCACGGCTACGCCTTCAAGGCCGATACGCTTGAAGGTCTCGCACGCCAGGCCGGCATCGACTGGAAGAACTTCGAGAAGACCATGAAGGCCTACAACGAGGCCTCCGTCTCCCAGAATGCGAAGTCGCTCCCGGTGCCCAAGATCCTCATCGGCAACCCGGTGGCGAAGGCGCCCTTCTACGCCGTGCCCATCACGACGACGATCCACCATACGATGGGCGGTCTTCGCATCAACGAAAAGACCCAGGTGCTCGACAAGAACGGCGCCGTGATTCCGGGCCTCTACGCCGCGGGTGAAATCACGGGCGGCATCCATGGCGGCAACCGTCTCGGCCGCAATGCGCTCACCGACCTTCTGGTCTTCGGGCACATCGCCGGTCAGGAAGTTGCCAAAAACAAGTAAACAAAAACAAGTAAAAGGGACGAAAGGCGTCTCTGACGCGCGGGCCGCCTCCGCCCCTCGGGTAGCGGCCTGAAACAAACGAACCTGAAGCAAACGAATGCGCCGGCGGCCTGCAGGGGCTCGCCGGCGCATTATTTATGCGGGCGGTCGCCCGCCCTGGAAGCGGGCGCGGCGCGTCGGGCGCCTTATGCCTTGGCGGGGCGGGCCGAGGCGAGGATGGCGGCGATCTGGGCGGGCGTGATGTTGCGGTGTTCGCCGAGCTTCCAGCCGCGCGCTTCGAAGCGGCGCACGATTTCGCGGTCGACCTCTTCGCCGACGCCGGCTTCGTCGAGGCGCGTCGGCAGCCCGAGCGAGGCGAAGAACGCCTCGAGCCTTGCGATCGCTTCAAGCGCACGTTCGCGCGCGGTACCGTAGCGAACGTCGAAGACACGCTCGCCCATCTGCACGAGCTTGGCTTCCTTTGCGTCGATGAGCACGCGCAGCAGGGCGGGGTAGACGATGGCGAGCGTGGCGCCGTGGGCCATGCCGGTAAGCGCGGTGATTTCGTGTCCGATGGCATGCGTCGCCCAGTCCTGGCTCACGCCCATGCAGATCATCTCGTTGAGGCCGAGCGTCGCGGCGAGCATGTAGTCGGCGAGCACGTCGTAGTCGGGTTCGGGCGCGCGAAGCGCGGGCGCGATGTCGATGAGCGTGAGCAGAAGGCCTTCGGCCCAGCGGTCCATCGGACGGGATTGGCCTGGTTCGGTCATGTACTGCTCGAGCACGTGGGCCGTGATGTCGGCGAGCGAGGCCGCAATCTGGGCAGCGCCGAGCGAACGGCAGCATTCGGGGTCAAGAATCGAAAAACGGGGATTTTCCGGCGCGACGAAGGCGAGCTTTTCCTTCGTCTCCAGGCGGGAGATGACGCTGTTGGCGTTCATTTCGGATCCCGTGGCGGGAAGGGTCATGACGCTCGCGTAGGGCATGCAGCGTGCCGGACGGCGCGAGAGGACGATGTCCCAGGCGTCGCGGGTTTCGCCTTCGGCAAGCGCGCAGGCGACAAGCTTCGAGCCGTCGAGCACCGAGCCGCCGCCCACGGCGAGGATGAAGCCGACGTTTTCCCTGCGGCCGAATTCGATGCACTTCCTGAGCGTTTCGACCTTGGGATTGGCTTCGATGCCCCAGAATTCCACATGGTCGATGCCGGCGAGCGCAGCCTTGACCTGGTCGTAGACGCCGTTGCGCTTGACGGATCCGCCGCCGAAGGTGACGAGAATGCGAACGCCTGCGGGAAGATGCTTCGCAAGGGAGGCGATTTCGCCGCGGCCGAAAATGAGTCGGGTCGGGTTGTAGTATTCGAAATTCTGCATGAGGGTATCCTGTATGAAACGTTTCGACGACAGTATACGGATGCGAAACGCCGTGCGGAAGACACGTTTTCGCGAATCCGCCTCCGTGGCCGGCGCAGGGGCGGGGCTCCATGCAGAAAGGGGAGGTCCGCCGCGGCGGACCTCCCCTTCAAGACTTGGCTTGCGAAGAAGGATCGTTACTGAAAGGCTCGTTACTGAACCTTGGCGTTCTTCACGAGTTCGCCGAAGTGCTGGTTGACGCGCTGGTTGGTCAGTGCGTTGACGAGCGCGGGCTTCTGGGCCTCAAAGGCCGGGAAGAGCTGGGCCGGACGCTTGGCGTCGAGCTTCACGACGTGGAAGCCGAACTGCGTGCGCACGGGTTCCTTGCCGACCGTGCCTTCCTTCATGCCGGCAAAGGCGTTGCCGAAGGCCGGAACGAAGGAGCGCGGAACGACCCAGCCGAGCAGGCCGCCCTGATCCTTGTTGCCGCGGTCTTCGGAGAATTCCTTGGCGAGCTTGTCGAAGTCGGCGCCCTTGTTGAGGCGGCTGATGATGTTCTTGGCCTGGTCTTCGGTCTTGACGAGGATGTGGCGGACCTGGTATTCGGTCGGGCCGTAGGCGGCCTTTTCAGCCTCGTAGGCCTTGCGGACGTCTTCGTCCTTGA
>CABUOH010000247.1 GCA_902493085.1 uncultured Sutterella sp.
TATTTCGTTTGCAGGGTCAGGTCGGAGAAGTTGTTCAGCTCAGAAAAGATGCTCGTTTTGTTGAACTTCGTGATGCCGGTCATGAAAAAGAACCGGATGGCCGCATCATTGGACTTGAGGGCGGCATAGAAGGCCGAGAGCTTGTCGCGGACTTGCGCAAAGAGTCGGGCCTCGTCCAAGCAGGCCGTCAGGGGAGCGTCGTATTCGTCAATCAACAGGACGACGGAATTGTCCGGCCGGGTCGCGAGCCAGTTGACGAAGGCTCTCAGTCCCTCGGTCGAGGTCGGTACCGGGCTGTGCAGGCCTTCCCGAATCATCAGATCAAGCAAATATAGGTCGAGCCGATCTTGGAATTCGCCTGCGGTCGAAAAGTTTTTGACCTGGGAAAAGTCCAGTCTCAAGACCTGATAGGACGCCGTGTCGGTCCAAAGGCTTTCAATGGCCAATCCGTGAAAGTCGCGGAGTCCGTGCTTGAACAACGACTCGAAGGTCGAGACCAGCAAGGATTTCCCGAAGCGGCGAGGGCGGGTGAGAAGAAACTTTTCACGTCTGGATGCAAGCTCATGGATCAAGGCTGTTTTGTCGACATAGATCTGGCCCTGATGGCGCAGTGCTGCAAAATCCGACGTTCCCAAAGGGAGCGCTTGCAAAGGCTGGCTGGTCATTCGTTGTTCCCGGTGCTCGATCCATGTTCATGGCTCAATCCTACCGTGATTGCGTGAGGATGTGGCATGCCATTGCAGCCATGTCATTGCGGTCATTGCGCCATGAAGGCTTCGTCTCATCGCTCCGTGACGAAGATCCTGCGCTTGTGTTCGCGAAGATAGGCGGCGAGCCTCTGGTCTGAAACCGGCACGAACATCGTGTCGGAGAGGCCGAGCGCCTCGGGTTCGCGAAGCGTGTTGGAAAAGACGATTCGGCCGCGGTTCGCCGGGTCGAAGGTGATGAAGCCCGCGTCGAAGACCTTGTCGAGATTGGGCGTGAGAAGAAGGCCGTTGTGCGGGTCGAGCCGTTCCGAATTGTCGCTGAGGTACCAGGGCTTGACGTGCGAAGCGATGAGCAGACGCGCGTCACCGTAGTGTGTGACCGAGCACCGGCCGCCCCAGAGCCGGATGAGTCCTCGCCTGTATTCGCCCTGGCCCGCACGGGCCTTCGTGAGCGCAAGGCGTTCGGTCGGCGTGATGGACATATCCTTCTGAAGTGCTTCAAGGTCGCGCACTTCGGCCGAGAGGCGGCTCTCGTCGGCCTCAAGGTATTCTCGGAACCATCGAAGCGCGCTGCTGTACATGTTGTTGCCGGTCTTGTTGAGGTTCGCGAAGGTGTTGAGATGCCTGAGACTCGCGGCGATCCGGTCGAATTCCTCAAGCGAGTCGATTTCGCTGAGCGGCGTTTCCGCCAGACGCGAGAGCGTGCCGTAGAGTGCTCCGGCGTATTTCCTGCAGGAAACCGGCTGGATTCTGCCGGACCGAAGCATGTATTCGAGAAACTGCATGGCGCCGAAGGACCGTAAGGAAGGATGTTGATGCGCAAAAGTATAGCAGCCGGGGTGAGGTCATTTGAGAGGTCGTTTGGGAGAGGGGCTCGGGCAATGGTTTGCTATGCTTAGCATCGCAACAATCCTCATGAACGGACGGATGGAGGTCTCCTGTGGGTTGAGCGCGGCTGTCGCTCGGTGTTTGTGGCCGCAAGCGCCGGCGGGCGCTTCTGTGACGGTGCCCGATCCCGCACGGGAGCTGCATGACGAATATCGAAATGGTTGAGAGGACCGCATGACTGAACTGCCGAAACTTCCGCTGGGATCACAGTCGTTTGAGACGCTGCGTGCATTCGACGAAGCGTATGTCGACAAGACCCGGATGATCGGCGGGCTGGCACGGGCGCGCGCAAGGGTGTTTTTGGCCAGACCCAGGCGTTTCGGCAAGTCCTTGCTGATTTCCTCGCTCTTCGAACACGGCTTGCGCGATTTTCAGGGACTCGAGATCGAAAAGCACTGGTCGGACAAAACATATGATGTCGTCAAACTCGACTTTTCGAACCTTGCAAACTTCAGGACGGCTGCCGAATTTGCGTCCGGGTTACGAAAAAAGTTGAAGCTTGCGTTCGAGCCGATCGGGCTTGTTCTGTCAGCGGACGAAGAGCGTTTTGAGAAGGAGTTGGCAGCCGGCTTGTCGAAACTCGAGCGCAGTTCGGTGGTACTGCTGATAGACGAATACGACGCCCCGCTGATTTTCGCGACGGCTGATGACGCTTTGTTTTCGGGCGTTGAGGAGGCGTTGAAGCGTTTTTTCGACATTCTGAAGGTCAATGAGGGCGCATTTCGGTTTTGCTTCGTGACGGGCGTCACGAGATACGGATGCGTCCGAATTTTCAATGCGTTTGATCCGACGGACATCTCCTTCGAGCCCGAGTACGGGACTCTGCTCGGCTTTACCGAAGACGAGCTGCTCCGCAACTTCGGCGATCATCTGAAAAAAGCCTCCGCCTTGCTGGGTGTTTCCATGGAGATGCTTTTGAAGGACATGCGAAAGTGCTATGCAGGCTTTTCATTTGATCGTGAATGCAGAACGCATGTTTATTGCCCGTGGTCGGTGCTGAACTTTCTGCAGAGCGAAACTCATGCGTTTGAGAACCATTGGTTTTCCTCGGCGGGGCTGCCGGACGTTCTCATGAGGCATCTGTCGGCGACAAAGCCGGAGGCGTTTCTCAAACCCGTGCGCATCACTGCCGGCCGGCTCTTTTTGAGCGCTCCCGACCATAATCCCAATGTCCTCCTTCAACAAACGGGATGTCTCACCATTCGGTCCGTCGATGAGGCCGGGAACCTCGAGCTGGGCTATCCGAATCGAGAGGTTGAGTCTTCAATGGCTCAGCTCTATTCATGCGCGATGGTCCATGACGAGGACTTCATGGCGGATGACGTTTTGAATGCGCTTTGCGAGGGAAATGCCG
>CABUOH010000248.1 GCA_902493085.1 uncultured Sutterella sp.
GCGATAATGCCGCGGTCGCGCATGCCCAGACGCGGATTGCTGCGGAAGAAAAGCTTCATCAGCACGTCGGCGGGACCGTCAAGCTTCAGGATGACGCCGAGCGCTCGGGTGAGCTCGTCGACGATCAGGCCCGTGATGCGGACTTGGCCCGGCTGGAGCGCAGTCATGCGCTTTTCGGGCGTCTTCGGGCCCTTCGCGTAGCCGCCCATGGCGCGGGCCTCCTCGCGGCGGCGCTTGTCGGCGGCGCGCTGGCGCTCCGTTCGGCGGGGCGACTCGGTGCGCTCGGTCTTGCGGGGCTTCTGCATCGCAAAGGCGCGACGCTTCGGGAACTTGGTTTCAGCCATATGTATTCAGCGGTGAGTAAAGCAAAAAGGAAGCGACCGGCACCCATGGGACCCGCGCTTCCTCCCTGAGGCCGGCGAACGGAAGAGTCGCCGGCGCAATGATTGATGTCAGCAACCGAAGATCGTGAGCGAGCGGGCCGTCTCGTCGTCGCAGACGGTGCGGCCCTCCTCGCAGCGGACGCGGCCTTCGAGAATGGCGCGCACGCACTTCGGATAGAGCTGGTGTTCGTAGACGAGGCCACGGTGCGCAAGCGCATCGGCGTCGTCGGACGGCAGAACCGGCACGACGGCCTGACCGATGATCGAGCCCCCGTCAAGCACGGGCGTCACGAAGTGAACGGTCGAGCCGTGCACGCGGCAACCCGCGTCAAGGGCGCGCTGGTGCGTGTTGAGACCCGGGAAAAGCGGCAGCAGGGCCGGATGAATGTTGAGGATCTTCCCTTCGAACTGAGAGACGAAGCCCTCCGTCAGAACACGCATGAAGCCCGCGAGCACGATGACGGACGGGTCGTAGCGGCGAATGACTTCCGCGAGCTCGGCCTCGAAGGCCTCGCGCGAGTCGTAGGCCTTGTGGTCCATGGCCACGGCGTCGATGCCCGCCGCCTGGGCGATGTCGAGTCCAGCCGCCTGAGGGCGGTTGGAGATGACCGCCGCAATGCGTGCGCCGCAGGCGGACTCCCAGTTTTCCTCGCGGCTCGTTCGAAGGATCGCCTCGAAGTTGCTGCCGCGACCAGAGATAAGAATTACGATGTTCTGCATAGTGGCGTCATTCTAAACCAAAGACCGCTCACGCTTCGGACGGGGCTGAAGAAATTTTCCGTATAATCGAAACTTTCTCCCATTCAGCTCAAAACCGTTCAAGTCATGCACGTTTTTCGCGGTCTGCCTTCTCCGCTCCAGCGCTGTCCCTCAGCCGTCGCCATCGGCAACTTCGACGGCGTCCATCTCGGTCATCAGGCGCTTCTCGAATACGTGAAGGAAGCCGCGCAAGCGCGCGGACTCGTTCCCTCCGTCGTCACCTTCGAGCCCCATCCGAAGGACTTCTTCGGACGGGGCGGCGAGGTCGCGCGCATCTCCACGCTCTACGACAAGGTCAACGCCATTCTTGAAACCGGCATCGAGCGCATCTACATTCTGCCCTTCAACGCTCGTCTGGCAAGCATGCCGGCCGAGAGGTTCGTGCGCGACGTCCTTCTCGAAGGACTCGGCGCCTGCTGGGTGAGCGTCGGACGCGACTTCCGCTTCGGCGGCGACCGCGCGGGCAACGTCGAGCTCCTTGAAGAGCTCTCCCGCACGCTGCCCTACGAACTCTACGTTGCCCCGACCTTCTACCACAAGGACGAGCGCGTGAGTTCCTCGCGCATCCGCGAAGCCCTCGCCGAGGGCGACCTCTACGAGGCCGCCCTGATGCTCGGCCGCCCCTACGGCATGACGGGCCGCGTCATCCACGGCGCCGCGCTCGGGCGCACGCTCGGCTTTCCCACGCTCAACATGGCGCCGATACCGCCGGGCCGCCATTCCCGCCCCGCCGTCAACGGCGTCTTCGCCGTGCGCATCCACGGGCTCGGCCAGGCCGTCCAGAACGGCGTCGCCTCAATCGGCGTCAAGCCCACGGTCGCAGCCGACGGACGCTGGCTTCTCGAGACGCACGTCTTCGACTGGCGCGGCAACGCCTACGGCCGCGTCATCAGGGTCGAATTCGTCGAACGCCTGAGGGGGGAAAAGAAGTTTTCCGGTCTTGACGAGCTCAAGGCCGCCATCGAATCCGACGCCGATCATGCCCGTCGGATTCTCGGGTGCGTCCGTTCCCTCGCGGACAGCCCCTTCCAAGGCATGAACCCTTAGTTTTTACCTGAAGAGCCCGAGGGGGCCAGGAGTATTGACCATGGCAAAAGAAGCCGGATCGGCCGCCGATACAAAGAAATACCCGCTCAACCTTCCCGACACCCCGTTCCCGATGCGCGGCAACCTGCCCAAGCGCGAACCGGAATGGATCAGGGAGTGGGACGAAAAGCACATCTACGAACGCATCATCGACGCCCGCCGCGACGCCAAGAAGTTCATCCTTCATGACGGTCCTCCCTACGCCAACGGCAACATCCACGTGGGGCACGCCGTCAACAAGATCCTCAAGGACACGATCCTCAAGGAAAAGACCCTTGAGGGCTTCCAGGCCCCGTACGTTCCGGGCTGGGACTGCCACGGCATGCCGATCGAAGTGCAGATCGAGAAGATGCACGGCAAGAACCTCCCCGTCGACAAGATGCAGAGCCTTGCCCGTGCCTACGCCCTCGAGCAGAGCAAGCTCCAGCTCGCCGACTTCAAGCGCCTCGGCGTGCTCGGCGACTGGGAGAACCCGTACCGCACGATGAAGTTCAAGAACGAAGCGGAGGAAATCCGCGCGCTCGCCGCCGTCGTCAAGAAGGGCTACGTCTACCGAGGCCTCAAGCCCGTGAACTGGTGCTTCGACTGCCAGTCCGCTCTGGCCGAAGCCGAAGTCGAGTACAAGGACAAGAAGAGCCACACGATCGACGTCGCCTTCGAGCTCGCCGACGAGGACCGCGCACGCGTCGAAGAAATCTTCGGCCGCAGCCTTGAAAAG
>CABUOH010000249.1 GCA_902493085.1 uncultured Sutterella sp.
TCGAGCAGGAACTCGTGGATGTCGATGATGCGCGAGCCCGGGAAGATGCGGTCGAACTCGTACTCGTCGAGCGCCTTGATGCAGGTGCCGCAACTCACGACCACGGTCTTGATGTCGAGGTAGTTGAGCGTGTTGGCCATGCGGTGAAAGAGCACGCGGTTTTCGGTCATCATCCTCTCGGCCTTGGCGGTCTCGCCGTAGGCGAGCTGCGGATGACCGCAGCAGCGGTAGCCCGGCGGCAGCACCGCCTGAACGCCCGCATGAAGGAGCATCGCCTCGACGGCGAGACCCACGTCGCCGAAGAGCCTTTCCGACCCGCAGCCCGGGAAGTAGAAGACCGCCTCGGCGTCGGCGGGCATGTCCGGACGGTGAAGGATCGGAATCGTCACCTCGTCCTCGATGCCGAGCGCGGCGCGCATCGTCTGCCGCGGCATGCGGCCCGGCAGCGGCGTCGAGACGAGATGGATCACCTGGCCCCTGAGGCTCGGGTGGCCCGTCGTGCCGGCGGGTTTTTCGCGGATGCGGGCCAGTTCGCCGGGCAGGTACTTCTCGGCGAGCTCGTTTCCGAGTCGCTGGAGCCTGAAGCCCGCCCGAACGGCGCCCGCATGTAGCGCCCGCACGGCGATCGGATTGACGGCGTCGACGAGCGCGCCGCCCGCGAGCGAGGCCGGATTGAGGTCCCGGAGGCCCGAACGGTGCAGGAAGGCCTTCACTTCGGTCGTGACCTTGCCGAAGTCGATCTTGACGGGGCAGGGCTTGACGCAGCGGTGGCAGATCGTGCAGTGGTCCGCCAGGTCGACGAGCTCGTTGAAGTGCTTGAGGGAGAGCCCGCGGCGGGTCTGCGACTCGTAGAGGAAGGCTTCGGTCATGAGGCCGAGCGCCAGAATCTTGTTGCGCGGCGAGTAGAGGAGGTTCGCCCGAGGCACATGCGTCGTGCAGACGGGCTTGCACTTGCCGCAGCGCAGGCAGTTCTTGACGGACTGGGAAATGGCGCCGAGCCCCGAATTTTCCAGAATCAGGGATTCGGCCCTGAAGAGTTCGAAGGACGGCGTGTAGGCGCGCTCAAGCCCGCCGCCGGGCATGAGCTTGCCGCGGTTGAAGCGTCCTTCGGGGTCGATGCGCATCTTCCATTCGCGATAGGGCGCGAAGGCCTCGTCGGTCATGAATTCAAATTTCGTGAGCCCGATGCCGTGTTCGCCCGAAATCACGCCGCCGAGACGCACGGCGCAGCTCATGATGCGCCCGAGCGTGTTTTCGGCGTCCCGCATCATGCCGTAGTCGTCGGAGTTGACCGGAATGTTCGTGTGCACGTTGCCGTCGCCCGCATGCATGTGAAGCGCGACGAAGAGGCGGCTTCGCACGTGCTTTTTGTGCAGCGCGTGAAGCTCGGCCGTGATGTCCGCGGGGAGCGCTTCGGCGAGGCTCTCGAGGATCTCGCGCTTGACGGAAATGCGAAGGCGTCCGTCGCGCATCGCGAGAAAGACCGTTTCGCCCGCACGGGGCTCGACGCCCAGAGGGAGATAGGGCGCGGCGTCGCCGTCCATGGCGGCGCGCATCTCCTCCCAGCGGGCCTTGACGCGGGCGGCGAGCTCGCGCGCGAAGGTGATGCCCGCGCGGCTCTCGAGGGCCGGATCGGCCAGACGCTCGATGAAGGCGCCCGCAATGCGGATCTTGTTCTTGAAGGAGAATTCGATGTTGATGCGCTCGATTTCGTCCGAGTATTCGCCGAGGCGCTCGAGCGGAATCACGACGTCTTCGTTGAGCTTGAAGGCGTTGGTGTGGCTTGCGATCGCGGCCGTGCGGGAGCGTTCCTTCCAGTAGGCCTTGCGCTCGGCGGGCGTGCGCGCGACGAATCCCGCGCCGCCCCGGGCGCGCGCCATTTCGCAGCAGCGCTCGGCCGCGGCGTCAAGATCCGCCTCATTGTCGGAGACGATGTCGGCCAGGAGCACCATCTTGGGCATGCCGCGGCCCTCGAGCTTGGCCCGGTAGCCCACGGCGCGCACGTAGCGCCAGTCGATGTGCTCGAGCCCCGCGAGCTCGACCGTCGGGTGGCCGCGCACGAAGTCGCGCACCTCGACGATGGCGGGCGTCGATTCGGCCACGGTGCCGTAGAACTCGAGGCAGACCGTGCGGCCGAAGTCGGGCATGCGGTGCAGCACGAAGGCGGCGCTCACGATGATGCCGTCCGTGCCTTCCTTCTGAATGGCCGGCAGCCCGCCGAGAAGCTTGTCGGTGACGTCCTTGCCGAGCCCCGCCTTGCGGAAGGTGCGCCCCGGAATCGACAGGCGCTCGGTCTTGACGACGGCGCCGTCGTCGGAGAGCTCGTGGATGTCGAATTCGGCCGTCTCGACCTCGTGGATGCGGCCGAAGTTGTGCCCGACGCGCTCGACGCGGATCATTTTGCCTTCGGCGTTGACCATCTTCCACCAGGCGAGGTTGTCGATGGTCGTGCCCCAGAGCGCGGCCTTCTTGCCGCCCGCGTTGATGGCGACGTTGCCGCCGATGCAGCAGGCGTCGGCCGAGGCTGGATCGACCGCAAAGACGAGGCCCGCGGCAGCGGCCGCCTCCTCGATGCGGCGGGTGACGCAGCCCGCGCCGCACTCGATCACGGGGTGTTCGCCTTCGAGGCCGGCGAGCCTGCGCATCACCGGCCCGCTGTGGCGGTCGAACTTCTCCATGTTGATCACGGCCGTGTCGGGGTGCAGCGGAACGGCGCCGCCCGTGTAGCCCGTGCCGCCCGAGCGCGGAATGATGGTGAGCTTGAGCTCGAAGAGCGCGCGCACGAGGGGCGCGATTTCCTCCTCGCGGTCGGGCGTGAGCACGACGAAGGGATACTCGACGCGCCAGTCCGTGGCGTCCGTGACGTGGGTGACGCGCGCAAAGCCGTCGAAGCGGATGTTGCCCGGGTCGGTGACGGCGCTCAGCCTGCGC
>CABUOH010000250.1 GCA_902493085.1 uncultured Sutterella sp.
TTCGTTGACCATCATGGTCTGAAGGCGGGTCCATTCGCCCCATGCCTCCTTGCTCACTTCACGCCAGATGCGGGCGCCGAGCGCTCCGGGAAACGGCGGGTAGTCGAGCCCTTCGGCTTCCTTCTTGAGTTTTACGCAGTTAACCATGCGGGCCATCTGTTTGCTCCTTGATTGATGTGTGGCGGACGGCTTCCGGGCCGTCCCAAGCATCCGTACATTGTAGCGCGAGTCCGCTCAAATTCTATTGACGCGCCCTTCAAGCCGGGCGCGCTTCCTTGATTCGATAATCTCTATGTCCGATCGTGCGCTGTTTGCAGCCTTTCAGAAGGTGAAGGCCCAGGTTGATGATGCCGTCTCTCTTACGCGTGAAAAGGAGGCCAAGGCGAGGGCCGAAGAGGAAAAGGCCCGCGCCGAAAAGAAGACGCGCGTCGTGAAGGCGGCCGAGGCGAAGAAGGCCGCGGCCGGAACCGCAAGCATCAGCGCCTCCGCCTTCAGTGCAAAGGGCGGGTTCGGTGCGGCCCTCGCCGATGCGGCGAAGTCTTCGGGCGCATCCTTTCGAATGGCTTCGCCCGCGAGAGGCCGGACTCAGCAGCCCGTCTCGGCGCCGAAGGCGGGGCAGCCCGCCGGGCGAGGACAAGGCAAGTCCGATCAGGCTCGCCCGGCGCAAAAGGGCCGCCCCGACGGCGAGGCCGCCCGCAGCGGCCGCAGGCCGTCCGGGCCGGGCGCACAGGCCCGCAGAACGACGTCCGAGAAGCGTCCAGAGCGCGTTCGCGAGCGGGAGGCGCCCCCGAAGACGGATGCCGGCGCGGCGCCCAAGCGGCGCCTCTCCTACGAGGAGCGCCGCAATCCCGTGCCGCCCTTTACGCTCATGCCCGGCCTTCCCGTGTCGGAGCGCGGCGAGGAGGTGGCCAGGGCCATTCGCGACAACCGCGTCGTGATCGTTTGCGGCGAGACGGGCTCGGGCAAGACGACGCAGCTTCCCAAGATCGCCATGATGGCCGGGCGCGGCGTCCACGGGATGATCGCGCACACGCAGCCGCGCCGCATTGCGGCGAGCTCGATCGCGAAGCGCATCGCCGAAGAGCTCAAGACCGAGCCCGGCGAGGTCGTGGGCTACAAGGTCCGCTTCACCGACACGATGTCGCCCGGCGCGACCATCAAGCTGATGACGGACGGCATTCTGCTCGCCGAGACGCAGAACGATCCGATGCTTCGCGCCTATGACACGGTGATCATCGACGAGGCGCACGAGCGTTCGATCAACATCGACTTTCTGCTCGGCTATCTGAAGCGCCTGCTTGCCAAGCGGCGCGACCTGAAGGTGATCGTCACGTCGGCCACGATCGACGCCGAGCGCTTTGCCCGCCATTTTGAAATCGACGGCCGTCCCGCTCCCGTTCTGACGATTTCCGGGCGCACCTATCCCGTCGAGGTTCGTTACCGTCCGATAGAGGACATGGACGAGGCGGACGACAAGACGCTCATCGGCGCCATCGATGATGCGGTGGGCGAACTCGAGGCTTCGGGGCGCGGCGACATTCTGGTGTTTCTGCCCGGCGAGCGTGAAATCCGGGAGGCGGCCGACGTGCTTCGCAAGTCCCGTCCCTCGACAACCGAAATTCTGCCCCTCTTTGCCCGCCTCACGGCGGCTGAACAGGAGCGCGTCTTCCGCCCTGCGGGCGCAAGGCGCATCGTGCTCTCAACCAATGTGGCGGAAACCTCCATCACGGTGCCGGGCATTCGGTTCGTGGTCGACACGGGCCTCGCACGCGTCAAGCGCTATTCCTACCGCAACAAGGTCGAGCAGCTCCGCCAATCAGCGTGCGGGCCGATGCGGGCGCGTGGCCGACGGCATCTGCATCCGCCTCTACAGCGAGGAGGATTTCGCGCGCCGTCCCGCCTTTACGGATCCGGAAATTCTGCGCTCCAATCTGGCCGCCGTCATTCTGCGCGCCATTTCGCTCAAGCTCGGCGACGTGCGAGAATTCCCGTTCGTGCAGACGCCCCCGCCCCGGGCCATTGCGGACGGCTTTGCCATACTGCAGGAGCTCAATGCCGTCACGGAAGAGGGAAAGCTCACGCGCGTGGGACGAGAGCTTTCGCGCCTGCCCGTTGATCCGCGCCTCGGCCGCATGCTGCTCGCGGGCTCGGAGCTCGGCAGCCTTGAAGAGCTGCTGACGATCTGCGCCGGCCTTTCCATTCAGGATCCGAGGGAGCGCCCGGCCGATGCCCAGCAGGCGGCGGACGAAGCGCACCGCAAGCTCGCCGACGAGAAGTCCGACTTTCTTTCCTACGTGAAGCTCTGGAACTGGTACGAAAAGGCCAACGACGAGAAGGAGAGCAACCGCAAGCTCGAGGCGGAGCTCCACCGGCGCTACCTGTCCGTGAGGCGCCTGCGCGAATGGCGCGACGTGCGCCGTCAGCTCGTGCAGCTCACCGACGAGCTCGGTTGGCGGCGAAACACTTCGCCCGCCACCTTTGAGCAAGTGCATCGCGCGCTCCTCACCGGGCTTTTGGGCAACATAGGTTCCAAAGCCGTCGAGAGCGACTTCCGTGCGCCGCCCTATCTCGGCGCCCGCGGCATCAAGTTCTGGATCTGGCCCGGGTCGATTCGTGCCAAGAAGGCGGGGCGCTGGATTCTCGCCGCGGAAATCGTCGAGACGTCCCGCATGTTCGCGCGCTGCGTGGCGGATATTGAGCCCGAGTGGATTGAGGCCGCCGCGGGAGACCTGATCCGCAGAAGCTGGACCGAGCCCCATTGGGAGAAGAGCCGCGGAGAGGTCGTGGCCTTCGAGCGCGGCACGCTCTACGGCCTCACGATCTATCAGCAGCGCAGGGTGAGCTTTGCGCCGCACGATCCGAAGCTCGCGCGCGAGCTCTTCATCCGCCAGGCCCTCGTCGAGGGCGAGTGGG
>CABUOH010000251.1 GCA_902493085.1 uncultured Sutterella sp.
GAAGGCGCTCACCAATCTCGTCGTCGGCCGCTGCTCGGCGCCCGCCCTCAAGGTTCTCGTGAAAAATCCCAAGAACGGCCTTCAGGAAACAATGACGCTTCTCGCCGGGAAGCTTGTGGATGCGGAAATCAAGCGCCGCGCCTCGCCCCTTCTCTCCCTCACGATGACGGACCTGATGGGCCTCAAAAATTGACATCCTCCGTCGGCAATCCTCCGTCGGCGAGGGTTTCTCGGCGGGATTTGGCTAAACTTGGCCGAATGAGGAAATATTTTTTGGCCGAATGAGGAAATAATTTTTGGCCGAATGAGGAAACACAAACAGCGTTGACATCCTCCCTCGGCTAATCACGGGTTTTCTCGGTGCGACTTTGTAAGGAACCATGCGCGCCTGCGTCCCTGCGGATTTGAGAGATTGTCCGCATTGACGCGCGCGGCTCGAGGCCCGATACTTTGTGCTTTCGCCTTCCTTCTGGAGATCCCGCATGCGCAAGCTCTGCCTCGTTCCCGCTCTTCTTCTGGCCGCCGCCGGCGCCTCGGCCGAAACGCCGATCAAGCTCTGGAACGACTACATCTACAACCAGCCCGTCGAGAGCGTCAAGGCCGAAGCCGGGATCTTCGACTGCTCGCAGCGCGGCCAGCAGATGTTCTGCCGCGCCAACGTCGAATTTGCCGGCCACAAGGACTGGGGCGAAGTGTTCTTTTTCACGGGCGGCCGCCTCAAGGCCGTCTCGCTCTTTGCGCCCATCTCGCGTGCGCACTTCACGGATGCGGCCGCCGCCGTGAGGAAGACCGGCATGACGCCCGCCGTCCTCACGGACCATGGGGACAAGGTCGCCTTCGACTTCTTCCAAGCCAAGCTCCAGGCCAAATCCATGGCCTCCATCGACCGCGAGCTCGCCTCGAAGGAAACCGAGCTTCTCAAGGGCAAGAAGGTGGGCTACGTCTTCATCGACGCCAAGACGCTTCTTGAAAGCGTCAAGAGCGGCACCGTCTCCAATGCCGCCCAGTTCTTCCAGATTCACGCCCCCCGCACCCTGCGCACCGCCGAGCTCCTGCTCGACGATCAGGGCGTCGCCGTGAGCTTCCGCGCCCCGATGGCCGTTCAGGACGAAACCGGCAAGAGCATGCTCGAAGAGAAGAAAACCAAGTAACGCACGGCGGGCGCTCGCCCGCCCGCCCATTGCCTCAAGATTGCCTCAAGACGCCTTGAAGTCCGCCGGATGCCTGCGGCGAACGTAATCGGCAAAGAGCGGCACGGTGAAGGCTAGAAAGCCCGCCTTCGGGCTGCAGATCATGCCTTTTCGAATCAGGCTCCTGCGCAGGGATGACAAGCCGGTCGCCTTTGGGCCCATCGCCTTCGCGACGGCCGACGTCTCATAAGGCCCGTCTCCGCAGGCGGCCATGGCCATGACGAATTCGGCCTCCTTGTCCGTCATGCGGTCCATCCGAACCCGAAAGAAGCCTTCGTCCAAGTGCTCGAGCATCGTCTTGAAGGCGGCTTGGACGTCCGCCTTCACGATGTCCGGACCTTCGGCCGCATCCCAGCAGAAGGATGCCAAAACCTGAAGGTAGAAGGGGTAGCCCTGCGTCCAGTTGACCAAATCGTCAAGCGCATCCGGATCGATGCCCGCATTGCAGCTGCGAAGCGGAATGACGACGGCCTTGGCGCAGTCCTGCGCACTCAAGAGACCCAAACGATGCCGGGTGAAGAGTTCTTCTCGGGAGGCCTTCGTTTCGCCGGCAAGCTCGGCGACCTGAGGAAGGCCGGCGCCCGCGAAGACGACG
This sequence comes from uncultured Sutterella sp., assembly GCA_902493085.1. Taxonomy (GTDB): domain Bacteria; phylum Pseudomonadota; class Gammaproteobacteria; order Burkholderiales; family Burkholderiaceae_F; genus Sutterella. Next base: position 1,786 of record CABUOH010000251.1, read on the forward strand.
GGAAGACGGTTGCGCTCCGCCATGCGCATCGCATCGACCAGGGCCGACCAATCTTCTTCGTCCAGGAACTGGACTTCGTCGACCATCAGGATCCAGGCTTTTCCAGCCTTTGCGGCAACCGTGCCCATCAGACGGAACCGTTGGGCGAGGTCATCCTCAAATCCGCCGCATCCGACCTCCTGAAGCGTCCGGCCATCCTGAACGTCCGCCAAGCGGCGAAGCGTGCGCGCCATCGGTCCGCGCAGCAAGTCGGCAAGGCCGTGGCCCGCCGAAGCCTCGAGCTGCGTGACGAGATGACCGTCGTTCGCCGCTTCGGCCGCCATCCTGTTGAGAAGCACGGTCTTGCCGACGCCTCGGTGCCCGGTGATCAGAAAGGAACGGGCCGGATCGCCCCGCCCGGCGCGATCGCAGGCGAGCCGCACGGCCCGGATCAGCTCGTCGCGGCCGGCAAGAAAAGGCGGCGCCGTGCCGGCGCCGGGTGCAAACGGATTGAGAAACGGATCCATGCTCAGAGCTCGCGGTTCTCAAAACGCATGCCTTGACTTCTTGCGCCGCAGCGTCTCCTTTGCGCTCGAAGGACAAAGACCGTCGTACGCAAAGGAGTCCCGCCAGCCTTAGTTGGCCGCCTTTTCACGGTCAGCATGACGCGCGCGCAGCACGTCGATCACGTCGGCGAGCTCAAGGTCGGCGTCTGCAAGGAGCACGAGCAGGTGGTAGACCAAGTCGGCGGCCTCGTTCTTCAGCTCCTCCTTGTCGTGCACGGTGGCGGCAAGCGCGGTCTCGACGCCTTCTTCGCCCACCTTCTGCGCGATGCGCTTGGTGCCGCGCGCGTAAAGACTGGCGGTGTAGGAAGTGGCGGGATCGGCGTTGCGGCGGCTCTCGAGCAGCACTTCGAGGTCGCGCAGGAAGTTCCACTTGTGCTCGATCGGCGAGAAGCAGCTCGGCGTGCCGCGGTGGCAGGTCGGGCCGTCGGGATTGACGAGCACGAGGAGCGCGTCGCTGTCGCAGTCCGTGCCGATGTCGACGAGGTGCAGCCAGTTGCCGCTCGTCTCGCCCTTGGTCCAGAGGCGGCCCTTGGTGCGGGACCAGAACGTGACCTTCTTCGTCTCGAGGGTCTTTTCAAG
>CABUOH010000252.1 GCA_902493085.1 uncultured Sutterella sp.
GAGCCACGTCGTGTGTCCGTCGTGTCCGCAGCAGTGGCCGCGTCCCGGGATCGTGCTCGCCCAGGGCTTGCCGCAGCCGTCGTTCATCGGCAGGGCGTCCATGTCGGCGCGGATGGCGATGGTGTGTCCGGGACGCTTGCCTTCAATCACGGCAATGACGCAGCCCTTGACGAGGTCCGTGTCGATTTGGGTGATGCCGCTCTTTGCGTGAAAGTCGCAGATCAGGTTCACGGTGCGTTCGGTCTCGAACCCGAGTTCGGGATGCGCGTGGATGTCGCGGCGGATTTGCTCGAGTTCGGGCACGAGCTCGGCAACGCCGGGCAGCAATCGGTCTTCAAGCAGCAGGGCCATTGGAGGTCTCCTTGTGAAAAATGGTCATGGCGTCTGCCGATTGTACGCCGCCCGGACGTCGGCGAAGGAAACGCATGCTCAGGGCGCATGCTCAGGCACGCACAAGGCAAAGGCCCGCGGACTTTCGCCTGCGGGCCTGCGCCGAAAGGAGCTGAGAGAAGACGATTACTTGTCGGCGAGGATCGTCTTGACGGCCATGCGGCCGGAGTTGATCGCAAAGGCCGAGGCCGTGCCTTCGCCGATCTTCAGGTCATAGGCTTCGCCGTAGACGCCGCCCGCGTCGTGGCCGATGGCGTAGAGCCCCGGAATGACGCGGTCATGCTTGTCGAGGACCTGCAGGCCGGCATTGACCTTGACGCCGTTGAGGCTCGTGAGCGTATTGAGCTTGCCGCGCACGATGTAGAAAGGCCCTTCGGAAATCCCGCGCAGGTAGTACGGATCCTTGCCGAACTGCTCGTCCTTGCCCTGCTTGGCGTACTTCGTCATCGTTTCGCACGTCGCCTTGAGGACCTTCGGATCCATGCCGGCCTTCTTCGCGACCTCTTCGATCGTGTTGCCGATGAAGACGTTGCCCTTGGCCTCGTTGGCCTTCAGGAGTTCGTCGAGCTGCGTGGCGGCCTGATGGCGCAGGATGAAGTTGCCGCACGGATTGGGATAACCCTTGCCTTCCGTCGAAATTTCTCGCTTCGTGGCTTCGTCAAACACGATGTACGTCCATTCGCCGGTGCGGGCGATGGCGTTCGAGGACATCGGCCAGTCGATCGTCAGCTCTTCGTTGAAGAAGCGGTTGCCGACGCTGTCCACATAGAGGAGCCCCTGACGGAAGAGCGCGCGGACCTCCTTGTTGGCGCCGTTGCAGATCGCCTCGCCCTCGGCGGGCATGAAGGCGCCGTTGAGCATCATCGGGCCCATGTTGTCGCCGACGGCGCCGACCTCGAACGCCATGTTGATGCCGTCGCCCGTGCGGCCCGGCGCGCCGACCGGCACGGAGTCGATGCCGGAATACTTCTTGACCATTTCCGTATTGAAGGAGTAGCCGCCCGTGGCGAGAATCACGTTCTTCGCATTGACCGTGACCGTGTCGCCCTTCTTGTTCTTGGCGACGACGCCCGTCACCCGGCCGTCCTTGAAGATCAGCTTGTTGGCCGGCGTCTGCAGGAGAAGCGTCCCGCCCTTGGCCTTGAACTGCTCGATCATGGCCTTGGGGAGCGAACCCGCGCTCGGATAGATGTGCCAGGTCTTGTCGGCCTTTTCGCGCCAGGCGGTCTTCACCTCCTTCCACTTCACGCCGTGGTCCCAGACCCACTGAATCGTTTCGGCGGACTCGTCGACGAAGGCCTTGACGAGCGGCGCGTTGATGCGCCAGTGATGGTAGTCGGCCATGGCGTTGAAGGCCTGGATCTTCGTGAGCTTCACGCCCGCCTCCTTCTGCATGAAGGATTCGGCGGCAAAGGAACCCTCCATGAAGTTGCCCGCGCCGCCCGCAAAGGCGTTCTTTTCAAGCAGAACGGTCTTGAGGCCGCCTTCGACGGCGGAAAGCGCCGCGACGGAGCCGCCCGCGCCCGCACCCACCACGACGAGATCGACGTCGTAGGTCTGATCGGCCGCATGGGCGGGCGCAAAGCACATGGAAACCGCGGCGGCAAGAATGACTCGCTTCATATTCGTTATCTCCTTTGGTCAGGTCCAATCGTTGGGAGGCCGGGCGCTCGGCATGAGAGCGCCCGCGGCCATGCACCAAAGGTTATCCGCCGATTTGCTTAAGTACTTTCGGCGCCGTCAAGAGTCGGCGCCATGAGTGCGCTTAGTTCAGGATTTTCTCGAGTGCGGGCACGAGCCTTGAGAACTGCCTCACGTTGTGCACGGCTGCGCGGTGCACTTCGACGGTTCGCACCGAAAGGCCGAGATGCTCGGCGACGGCCGCGTTGTCGAGCCCCTCGACCATGAGCCCGAGCACGAGCCTCGGACGGTCGGTGAGCGACGCGACGGCCGCCTCGAGGCTCGCGGGCGCATTGGCGCCTTCGAGCGCGAGGGCCGAGCGCTCGGCAAGGCTCTTCACGAGACCGATGAGCTTTTCGGGATCGACGGGCTTGAAGAGGAAGTCGACTGCGCCCGCCTTGAGCGTGTCGATCGCCGCATGGATGTCGGCGTAGCTCGTGATGAAGACGACGGGAATCTTCGAGTGCATGCCGTTGAGCCTTTGCTGCAGCTCTGGGCCGGAGAGCTCGGGCATGCGCACGTCAAGAAGCACGACGCCGGGCCTTCTCGAATCGAAGTCCCTAAGAAAGTCGGCGCCCGAGGCGTAGGAGGCCGTTCTGAAGCCCTCGCACTCGAGCATGAAGCAGAGCGACTCGCGGACCTCGTCCTCGTCGTCGACAATTCGGATGAGCGGTTCGTCATGCGCGTGCTTCATGAAGCTTCTCCTGGTGCTTGAGCGCCTTCGAGCGGCAGCTCGAGGCGGGCGAGCGCGCCGCCCTCGGGGAGCGCCCTGATGGCAAAGTGTCCGCCGTGTGCTTCGGCGATCGAATGAATGATGA
>CABUOH010000253.1 GCA_902493085.1 uncultured Sutterella sp.
AAAAAGGGCGTCAAGCGCATCATCTTCAGCTCTTCGTCGACGGTCTACGGCACGCCCGAGACGCTGCCCCTCACCGAAGACTGCCCGACGGGCGAGCCCACCAATCCGTACGGCCGCTCGAAGCTGCACATCGAGCAGATTCTTGCGGATGTCTGCCGCGCTTATCCCGACTTCAGCGCCGTTTGCCTTCGCTACTTCAACCCGATCGGGGCGCACCCTTCGGGCCTCATCGGCGAGGATCCCAACGGCATACCGAACAATCTCCTGCCCTACGTCGCCCGCGTGGCGCACGGCACGCTGCCGAAGCTTCGCGTCTTCGGACACGACTATCCGACGCCCGACGGCACGGGCGTGCGCGACTTCATCCACGTGATGGATCTCGCCGACGGCCATGCCAAGGCCGTGCCCTACATCATGGACCACACGGGCTGGATCGCGATCAACCTCGGCTGCGGACGCGGCTACAGCGTGCTTGAGGTCGTCAAGGCCTTTGAAAAGGCGAGCGGGCGCGCCGTTCCCTACGAACTCGTCGAGCGCCGCGAAGGCGACATCGCCGCCAACTGGTGCGATCCGACCCGCGCTCAAGCGCTCCTCGGCTGGAAGGCCACGCGCACGATCGACGACATGTGCAGGGACGCCTGGCACTTCGAGTCGCAAAAGCGCTGACGCGCGGAATTCGCCCACGAAAAAACCGACCCCGGAAGAGGTCGGTTTTTTTTCATGCGGGCAAATTGGAACGGCGCTGCGGTTCTCAGAAGGCGTCCTTCAGGATCGCCTCGACGTCGGCCGCCTCGAGCGGCAGGATGTGGCCCACGGGGCCGCGGCGGCAGCAGTGGCGCGCGAGCGACTCGACGGGGCAGTCGGCCGCGCCGAGCTCGTCCATGCGGGTCGGCATGCCGATCGACTTGTAGAAGGCGACGAGCGCCTCGATGCCCTTCTTCGCGGCCGCGGCATCATCGGCTTCGACGATGCCGAAGACGTTGCGCGCGAACTGCGCAAAGCGCTCGGGCGTGCGTTCGGAGACGTAGCGCATCCAGGCCGGGATCACGACGGAGAGCCCCATGCCGTGGGTGATGGCCTCGTTCCAGCCGGAAATTTCATGCTCGATGGCGTGGCAGGCCCAGTCTTCCTCGCGGCCCAGACCGAAGTAGCCGTTGTGCGCGAAGCTTCCCACCATGCCGATCTGGCACCAGGCGTCGTAGTCTTCGGGATTGGCCCAGACCTGCGGACCGAATTCAATGGCGGTGCGCATGGCCGCTTCCGCCTGCGCGTCGACGTAGGCCGTGGCCGTCGTGCGCGTGAAGTAGCGCTCCATGATGTGGGAGATCATGTCGACGACGCCCGCTGCGACCTGATGGCGCGGCAGCGTCATGAAGCATTCAGGATTGACGATGGCAGCGGCCGGACGCAGGCATTCGGCCCCGATGCCGGCCTTCGTGCCGTGGTGCGAAATCACGCAGCGCACCGACTGCTCGGAGCCCGCGGCCGGAATCGTGAGAACGGCGAGCACGGGCAGCGCCTTTTGCGCAACGGCGTGGCCGTCGAAGAAGTCCCAGCAGTCGCCCTCGTACTCAAGGCCGAGCGCAATGCACTTGGCCGTGTCGATCACGGAGCCGCCGCCCACGGCAACCACAAGGCCCACGCCCTGGTCGCGCATCCAGTCCACCGCCTCGCGCACGAAGCAAAGACGGGGATTGGGCTGCACGCCGCCCTTTTCAATCACCGTCATCCCCGCTTCTTCGAGGCTCTTTCGCACCGAGGCGAGAAGGCCCGAGCGCACGACGGAGCCGCCGCCGTAGACCACCAGGCACTTGTGGGAGCGAGCGACGTTTTGAGCCAGACGGCCGGCTTCATTTTCTGCACCGCGCCCGAAAACGAGGCGGACGGGATTGTGGTAGGCAAAGTTCAGCATGCTTCTTGAGCCGTGCGTCCGCTCTCCTCCCCTTGTCCATTCAAGAGGACGGCGCGGCGGCCGGCGATCGTGAGTTTTCCAAAAAAAAGAAACGCCGGGAATGCGGACGGCATGCCCGGCGGCGTCAAGTGCGCAGTTTATCCGTTTGAGACCCGCGTTGCACGAAAATTGCGGGTTTTTGTGTAGGGAATTTCTCCCATATGAGACAAAGCCCGCCGCACCCGCCGGCCTTAACGCGGCGTTACGCGCCTTTGCCCGCAAGACGCCGGCGACGCGTGTCGAAGAGGCAAACCGCGGCGGCGGCCCCCACGTTGAGGCTCTCGCACGCGGCCTCGATCGGGATGTAGAAGCGCCGGTCGGCTGCGGCGAGCCCCGCGTCCGAGACGCCAGGGCCTTCCGCGCCCATGAGCCAGCAGACGGGGCCTTCGGCAATTTCGTCAGAAGCGCTGAAGAGATCCTCGCCTCCGCGCGCGTCGGCCGCGTAGATGCGGCCGCGATAGGCCCGGCGGAAGGCTTCTGGCGTCATGTTCTCGATGAAGACGGCTCCGAAATGCGCGCCCATCCCCGCGCGCATCACCTTGGGCGACCAGAGGGTGGCGGCGGCGGGACTTGCCGCCACGACGCGCACGCCGGCCGCAACCGCCGTGCGAATCAGCGTGCCCGCGTTCCCCGCATCCTGCACGCCGTCTAGATAGAGCGCATCAGCCGCAGTCCACGCGTCGTCCTCGGGCGCGCCGGGCACGACCGTCTCGCACATGACGCCCGCGCCGTGCTCGACGGGCGAGAGCTGATCGTAGAGCGAGGGCGACAGGGCATAGCACCTTGCGCCGCTTTTTTCGCAAAGCGCACGTGCAAGCGCCGCGGCTTCGTCCGTAGCACGAACCGCATCGAGGAGCACGGCCCTGACGTCCGCGTCCGAGGCGAGCGCCACCTGCATCAGATGAATGCCCTCCATCAGGGTGGCCCCTTCGCGCC
>CABUOH010000254.1 GCA_902493085.1 uncultured Sutterella sp.
AGTTGCTAGTCCTTCCCCTGTTCGGGCGGACAGCGGACTTTCACCGCATAGACACTCGTGCGCTGCTGGGCGCACCACAAAAAAGCCGACCGTCTATCGACGGTCGGCGTGCGGGACAGCTGCCGGGAAACCGGCGCCTTCCACGCCTTAACGGCTGCGAACGAACACTTGCGTGTGGATGTGCTCGGCCGGAATCGTACGGTACTGAAGGATGATGTTGCGCACGTATTCAACGAAGAGCGAAGAGCCGCACAGATAAACGTCGCTTTCCGCGTCCATGCAGGCTTGACGGAGCGTGGCCGGCATCAACTTTCCGGTGAACTGATAGTCCTGTCCGACGTGCTCATCGCTGCGCGGCTCCGTGAATCCAACGGCCATTCCACTGTCGGGAATAAGCTTGATGAAATGCTTGATCTCCGCCTGGAGCGGGAAATGGTCGCCATTCTTCGTCGAGTAGATGAGGTGAACGCGACGAAGCGGATGATCCGTTGCGATTTCCGAGAGCATCGCAACCATCGGCGTGATCCCGATGCCTTCGGCAATCATCACGACGGGCGTATCGCGATCATCGAGCACGAAGCCGCCTGCAGGTTCGGACACTTCAATTTCGTCGCCGACAAAAAGGCTCTGTGCGATTCTCGAGGAAAGAGCGCCTCGATCGTTGTCAAGCACCTTGATGGTGATGCGGTAACACCCTTCGTCGGGCGTGCTGCAGAGCGTGTATGCGCGCGGCTCGAATCCCTCAAGACGAAGCGCCACGCCTTGGCCCGCACGGAAGATGGGAAGCGGCTGACCGTCGGCGGGCATCAGCGTAAACGTCGTCGTATCCGAGCATTCGTGCTTGCGGTTCATCACCTTGAACTTGCGCCAGCCCTTCCACTCCACATAGGCCGGTGTCGCTGCTTCGTCAACGTGCGCTTCCTTCTTTTCGAAAAATCCGAACATGAGCCTTCTCCTTTCTTATTTCTGACGCCCGGTCTCGGCGTCCTGTTGCTTTAAGCTTACTCCCCACTACTCATCACTAATCCTTTCGCATTGATGTTTCTTGATCTTTTAGATAAATCTGCCTACCCCTTACAGATTCAGTACCCTTTTAGTATTACGTAATAGCCCGTAGTTTCACCCTAAAGCTTCTAGCAGCCGCTATAGCCATGCAAAAGGCCGCTCCCTTCAATGAGCGGCCCGCTTGTCGATGAGCGTCTCTCTCGGGCCGTACGGCCCGGGCAATCAAGCTCAGATCTTCAAAATCTCGCGACGATAGTACTGCAACTCCTCAATGCTCTCCTCAATGTCGGAAAGCGCCTGATGCTTCGTCGCCTTCTGAACGGTGCGTGTCTTCTCGGGTGCCCAGCGGCGGGTGAGCTCCTTGAGCGTAGATACATCGAGGTAGCGATAATGAAAGTACGCCTCGAGATTCGGAAGCCAACGCGCCATGAAGCGCCGGTCCTGACCGATCGTGTTTCCGCACATCGGGCTCTTGCCCTTCGGAACAAACCTGCGGAAGGTTTCAAGGAAGATCTGCTCGCATTGGGCCTCGTCGACCGTACTAGACTTCACTCTAGCCACGAGGCCCGAACGCGTGTGCGTATCGGTATTCCAAGCATCCATGCCGCCAAGCACCTCGTCGCTCTGATGCAGGGCGACCACGGGTCCCTTGTGCAGGATGTTGAGATTCTTGTCGGTGATGATCGCCGCGACCTCGATCACGCGGTTCACTTCGGGCTGCAGCCCGGTCATCTCCATGTCGATCCAGATCAGGTTTTCGTCCGAATAGGCGGGATCTCGTTCAATGTCGTTCGTCATGGGTAGTTTTTTTGTCAAAAAGAAATCCGAACCGGGCCGCTCCGCTCAGGCATCTAGCCTGCAGAGGCCGCCGATCCGCCATAATATAGGATTATCCCTCGTTTCAGCACGGTCGTCCGTGCGGTCTTTTTCATGTCTCTGCACGCCACTTTCATCGAGCACACCTTCGTGAGCGTCCTAGCGCTGTACGTGACGCTCGAGTGCGCGTTCACGATACTTCAGACGCGCGCCGCCGAAAAGTCCTGCGGCCGCGTTCCCGAAGGCTTTGAGAAAAAGCTCACGCTCGCGGGCGTGCGCAAGGCAGCCGACTACACGGGCGAACTCGCTCAGGCGAACCTGCTGCTCACCGTAGCGGGTGCAGGCTTCGCGCTTTTCATGACGTTCGGAAACGGTCTAAACGTCTTCACCGTCCTCATCAGAGAGTTGCTCGGTGCCGGCCTTCTTGCCGACTGGGTGCTCATCAATCTGATCGTCCTTCTCATGCTCCTCATCGAACTGCCTCTGGGGTGGTGGGCACGCTACCGCGTCAAGGAACGCTATGGTTACATGCGCGAACCGCGCAAGCGTTGGCTCTCGCGCACGCTCTCCGAGGCCCTCTGGGGCTGGGTCGCCTTCGCGCCGGCCTCTGCTGCTCTTCTCGCCGCCTTTGAATATGCAGGGAGCGACTGGTGGAAGCTCGCATGGGGCATCTGGATCGTCTACCTCGTCTGGCGGTGGAAGCTCTCAAGCGTCTACGGCGTCTTCTGGAAGCGCAGAAGCCGCCCATTTGCGGAAACTCAAACCTGCGACGCAGTCCGCGAAAGCCTTCGCCGCCAGGGCATCACCATGACGGAAATGACCGTCATGACCCGCCCGGGCACCTGGGATCATTCCAGCATCGTCCTTTCGGGCTGGGGACTCAAGCGCCGCGTCATCGTCTTTGCCCATGTCGCGCATCTCCTTTCGAAAGATGAAATCATTGCGCTCGCCGCGCACGAGGCAGCACATGTGCGGCACTTTCACGGCTTGATCCGCTTTCTCATCAACGCAGCCGTCTCCTACTTCTTCTGCTGGCTTGCCGGTTGGGGGGCTACGC
>CABUOH010000255.1 GCA_902493085.1 uncultured Sutterella sp.
CGGCGAGGCCGATTTCGCGCTGCGCGCGGACAAATCGCGTGACGGAATCCATCATGAGGAGCACGCTCTTGCCCTGGTCGCGGAAGTATTCGGCGATGGCCGTCGAGGTGTAGGCGGCCTTGAGGCGCTCCATCGAGGAGCGGTCCGAGGTCGACACGACGAGCACGGCCTTCCGGCGGCCTTCGGGCCCGAGGTCCTTTTCAATGAATTCGCGCACTTCGCGCCCGCGCTCGCCGATGAGCGCAAGGACGCAGACTTCGGCCGTGCAGCCCTTGATGATCGTGGAGAGAAGCGTCGACTTGCCGCCGCCCGCCGCCGCAAAGATGCCCATGCGCTGGCCTTCGCCCACGGTGAGCATGCCGTCGATGCAGCGCAGCCCCAGCGCCAGGGGCTTCGAGATGATCATGCGCGTCATCGGATTGGGCGCTTCGGCAAATACCGGATAGTGCGTGCGGCAGCGAAGCGGCGCGCCGCCGTCCAAGGGCTGCCCGAGCCCGTCGAGCACGCGCCCGAGGAGTTCGGGGCCCACCGGAATGGAGAGGATTTCGCCCGTCGGAATGACTTCCGTCGCGGGCGAGACGCCCTGACAGCTCCCAAGGGGCGAGAGAAGCGCCACGTTCTTGATGAAGCCCACGACCTCGGCCTTGAGCTCGAAATCCTCCCACGGATTCTTGAGCAGGCAGAGCTCTCCCACCTTGACGCCGGGGACGACCGCTCGGATGATGGTGCCCACCACCTGCTCGACGCGCCCGCGCACGTCGACCGTGGTCGTCGTCTGAACGGCTTCCTGAAGAAGCGGACCGAGATATTCGAATGCCATAAGCTGCCGTGTCCTGTTGCTTTCTCAGCCGTCAGCCCCGGATCTTCGAGGCGAAGGCGTGTTCGAGGGCCGCGAGCTGGGTCTTGAGCGAAGCGTCGACGACGCCGAGGTCGCTCTCGAGTATGCAGCTGTCGGGCGCGAGCCTCGTGTCCGCCACGACCGTGAGATAGGAGCTCGACGTCATGGCGGCGAGCGACGCGCTCACGACGGGCTCGTCCCTGGGCGCGACGCGCACCGTCACCTTCTGCTGGCCGCGCACGTTGTTGAGGGCCGTGTGCACGATGAGGCGGATGCGCGTTTCGTCGTCGAGTTCGCCGATGATCTTGCGAACGGACTGACTCACGACGCTCACGACCGTGTTTTCAATGTTTTCGATGAATTCGACGCTCGCGAGCACCGTCTCCATCATCTTTTCGGCGTTTTCCATCCTGCCCATCTCGATGCCGTCGGCATAGCCCGCCTCGTAGCGCGCCTGATAGTCGGCCTCGGCCTTCTCGAGAATGGCCTTGGCCTGCGCCTGCGCGGCCGCAATCAGCTCGCCTGCACGGGCGAGTTCCGCCGCGTCCTCGGCGGCGACGACCTTGACGCCGACGGCGGGTGCGGGCAGGTCCTTCTGCTTCAGTCGAAAAAGCGTGTCCATTTCGCGTCGAACTCCCGAAGGATCAATTTTTTATAAAAGGGTGCGAGCCGCCTGACCATCTCGGGCGAAAGCGGCGCAGGGCCGGGCTCGAAGCCTTCCGAAGGCCCCGGCGTTCCCTCCTTTGCCTGCGCGAGCGCCATCGCCTGCGAGACCATGCCGGCAAGGCGCGGGAGAGCTTCCTCCAAGGGGAGCGTGGCCGTGAGCGCGCCAAGATCCGCCGCGAGCGACCCCGCAAGAAAGCGCCCGCGCACGAGGGCCCATCGGTAAAGGTCGGCCCCGAGCACTTCCCGAATTCTGAGAACGTCGTCGCGCATCACGACCTTCGAGAGGCGTTCGCCGTGGACGGCGGCGCTCGTCATGAGCGCGAGCCGCCTCAGATCCTCGGGCGGCATCAGGGCGAGGCGCTCCCGGGGCGAAGCGAAGTCGCGCCAAGGGGCGGGCGCGGGTCCTGCCCCGAAGGCGCTGCGCGCAAGACGGGGGTGGCGCGAGAGCGCCGCCCGCACCGCGGGCGAAAGGTTGGCCTTGGCTTCAGACGAAACGACGGACGACATTTCGGTCCGGGCCCGGAGGTTGTGCCGAATGATTTCGGCGAGCACCCGGGGCCTTTCGTCGATGAGCGCGCGATAGTAGGCCTGGGACATCGCTTAGCGGGCTCCGCCTTCGGAGGCCCCGTTCACGGCCTCATCCTTAGCCTGAACCGCCCCGCGGCGCCTCTTCCACCAAAGGACGCCGCCCGCAAGGCCGGGAATCGAGAGAAGAAAGAGCACGAGGCCGCCGATGAAGAAGAACCGCTCGACGTCGTCCCTCGCGTCGCGCGCATCGATGATGGGCGTCGTGATCGTGTCGCGCACGGGCACGAGCATCACCGAGACGCGTTCCTTCTCAAGGCCGGGCACGGCGTTGGCCGTGAGCACCTGAATGCGCGGGACGAGGTTGGGCGCCTGCGAGTCGGGCGTATGGCGCAAAAAGACGGCGGCCGACGCGGGCGTCGTCTTTCCGGTCGCCAGATCCTGGGTTTCGAGCACGACGTGCACGCGCGAGGTGAGCACGCCGTCGATCGTCGAGAAGGTTTCGGAAAGCTCCTGGCTGAGCGCATAGGTCATGCGGGCCTTTTCCTCGGTGGCCGAGGAAATCATGCCCTTCGCGGCAAAGATGCCGCCCATCGTCTCGTAGTCGGCGCGCGGCAGGTTGTTGTCGCGCATGAGTTCGAGCGTCTGCGCAACGCGGTCGCCGTCGACGGAGAGCGTATAGCCGTTTTTCGTCGCCTCCTTTTCGGGCTCGATCCCGTTCTTGAGGAGCACGGACATCATCGCGTTGACCTGCGTCTCCGTGAGGTTCTGATAAACCTCGGTCTTGCAGCCCGCCAAAAGCAGCGCCGCCGCGCGCCGGATCTGTCTCATAAAATCGCCTCTCAG
>CABUOH010000256.1 GCA_902493085.1 uncultured Sutterella sp.
TGCGCTGTCGTACAATAGCCTTCGCTTGAAAGTGGAATTCAGAGGCCGCCCTCCGCCTCTCCGACAGACTACAGAATAGAAAATGGCCATTCTTCTACACATCCTTGCCGCAGGCGTTTTAACGAGGGTCTTGTCGATCTCCGTCGCCGCCCTGCTTTCCTGCCGCTGGCTTGCGGGGCTCTCCGAGCAGCTGCTCGCGGTTGCCTGCGGGCTGCTCGCCGCGGTCGCGCTCACGCACCTCATGCCGGAGGCCTTTGAAATGCCCGGCGTCGAGGCGCACGATCTCGGCCTCGTCATGCTGGGCACGGTCGTGCTCTTTCTGATTCTCGAGCGCATCTTCACGCATCACGGGCATGACGGGCGGGAAGAGGGCCATCCGGGACGAGCGGCCGCGACGGCCGTGATGACGGGGGCGGGGCTTCACAATTTCGTCGACGGCGTGCTCATTGCGAGCACCTTTCTCATGGACGAGCGCGCGGGCTGGCTTGTGGCGCTCGCCGTCTGCTGTCATGAGATTCCGCAGGCGACGGGCTACATGGTGATTTTGAAAAACTGCGGACTTGATGCAAGGCGCGCCGTGCTGTGGTGCGTCGCCGCGGCGCTGCCCACGCTTGCGGGCGGCGTGGCGGGCTGGGCCGCGGTGAGCTTTTCCCGCGAGGCGCTGCCTTTTGCACTCGCCGCTTCCGCCGCCTCCTTCCTCTTCATCACGCTCCATGCGCTGCTCCCCGAGGTCTTCAGGGACTGCCGCTCGAAGCGGGAGGGTTTCAGGCAGCTCCTCCTCTTTGCGGCGGGCGTGCTGCTGAGCACGGTCATTCTCGGCATCGGGCACGGGCACGATAATGATCACGAAGGGCACGGTCCCGAGGCGCACGAGTACGAAACGAATGCGCACCGCGTCGAAGCGCCTGCGGTGCCGCACGCCCATTGACGGGCCGCGGGAGGCCCAGTATTCCTATTTCTTTTTCGCGATGACGGCCGCCCAGACGCCCGCGACCAGAATGACGGCAATGCCCGCCGCGCTCATGAGACCGACGGGTTCGTCGAAGAAGGCGAGGCCGAAGACCGCCGCGAAGACGATGGCCGAATATTGGAAAACGGCCGTGAGCAGCGTGTTCGCGCTTCCCCAGGAGCGCGTCATGGCGAGCTGGGCGCCCGTGGCGGTGAGCGCCATGCCCAGAAGCGCGGGCGCGTTGTCCCAGGTGACGGGCGTCATCGCGCCCGCGAGGGCGAGATGCCCGCCGAGCCCCCAGACGGTGCCGAAGAGCGTGAAGTAGAAGACAATGCGCCATTCGGGCTCGGCCATGCGCGTGAGCTGCCTGATTTGAAAGTAGGCGAGCGCCGCGAAAAAGCCCGACGTGAGGCCGACGAGCGCCGGGACGGTTTGGCCGGGCGAGAGCTCGGGCCTGAGCACGAGCGTGACGCCCAGAAAGCCCAGAACGACGGCCGCGGCGCTCGCGCGGCTGAAGGGTTCGCCGTTTTTCATGGCGAGAAAGATCACGATGAGCGCCATGTAGAGAGGACTCGTGTAGTTGAGCGTCATCGCGGTGCCGAGTGGCAGCTTTGAGATGGCGTAGAACCAGATCGTGAGCGCAAAGGTGCCGAGAAAGCTACGCATGAGGTGCGCCCGCGCGAGCGGCGTCTTGAGCGTGAAGCCCTTCGACCAGACCCATAGGGCGATGACGGCGGCCCCGAAGGCCGAGCGGTAGAAGACGAGTTCGAGCGCGGAAAAGTCCGAGGCGCCCATGCGGGCGAAGGCGGCCATCAGGGCAAAGAGGAGCGATGCGACGAGCATCCAGAGGCTTTTGATCATGCTGTGCGTATGGTTGAGGGCGTTTTGAGGCGTTCGGGCGCCGCTTGGACCTGAGGAGTTGCTAAGAGAAACGCCCGGGCTTTCGGTACAATGCAGGGATGTGCCCGCACGAGGCGGGCGGCGCCTTTCCGGCTGAAGGAGGCCGAAGGGCATTTTGGAAAGAATGACTTCGATGACAGATCTTAAACCCGTTGAGGAACTCACCTTTGAAGAGGCGCTCGAGGAGCTCGAGGAGCTCACGAGCAGCATGGCTTCGGGCGAAGCGACGCTCAAGGAAAGCGTTGCGGGCTATGCGCGCGGAACGGCGCTTCTCAAGCGCTGCCGCCGCGAGCTCGAGGAGGCCCGCAGGACGATCGAGACGCTGCGCGAGGAATCGGGCAACGAGGACGTCGTGCCGTTCTGACCGCGTCCGGACCGGACTTATATTAGTGTGGAAAACGTAAAGGTGATCGCTATGACGGAAGCTTCCGAAAGCGGCTTCAAAACCTGGATGAGCGAAACGGTCAGGCATTTCGAGTGGTATGCGCAGAGCGCCATGCCCGCGCCCGGGCGCGAGCCCAAGCGTCTGATCGGCGCCATGCGCTATGCGGTCTTGGGCGGCGGCAAGCGCGTGCGTGCGCTTCTCGCCTACGCCGCAGGCGCCGTTTCGGGGGCGCGTCCCGAAGCGCTCGATCGTGCCGCCCTCGCGCTTGAGCTCGTGCATGCCTATTCGCTCGTGCACGACGACATGCCCTCGATGGACAACGATACGCTTCGCCGCGGAAAGCCCACGGTGCATGTGCAGTACGGCGAGGCGACGGCCATGCTCGCGGGCGACGCGCTGCAGACCGAAGCCTTCACGGTGCTCGCCGCCGTCGAGCCGCCCGCCGCGGCCGCCCGACTTTGCGGCACGCTCGCCCGCGCGGCCGGCGTGCGCGGGATGTGCGGCGGCCAGGCGCTCGACCTCGCCATGGTGGGGTGCCAGCCGGGCGAAGCGGAGCTGCTGCGCATGCAGGCCATGAAGACCGGCGCCCTCATTCAGGCCGCCGTCCTCTGCGGTGCTCAGGC
>CABUOH010000257.1 GCA_902493085.1 uncultured Sutterella sp.
GAGGGCGAGCTGCGTCATGTCGTTGGAGCCGATGGAGAAGCCGTCGAAGTACTCGAGGAACTGGTCGGCGAGGACGGCGTTGGACGGGATTTCGCACATCATGTTGAGGCGAAGGCCGTTGACGCCGCGCTTGAGGCCGTGCTGTTCCATGATTTCGTTGACGCGCTTGGCTTCATTGATCGTGCGCACGAACGGAATCATCAGCTCGACGTTGGTGAGACCCATTTCGTCGCGCACGAACTTCATGGCGCGGCATTCCATCGCGAAGCATTCGGCGAACTGGTTCGAGATGTAGCGGGAGGCGCCGCGGAAGCCGAGCATCGGATTTTCTTCATCCGGCTCGTAGAGGGCGCCGCCGATGAGCTTGCGGTACTCGTTGGACTTGAAGTCGGACATGCGGACGATGACCTTCTTCGGATAGAAGGCGGCGGCGATCGTGGCCACGCCTTCGGCGATGCGCTTCTCGAAGAATTCCTTCGGGCTGGGATAGCCGGCGGAGAGGCGTTCGGCGGCGTCGCGCAATTCGCTCGGGACGTTCGGGTACTCAAGCACAACCTTCGGGTGGATGCCGATGTTGTTGTTGATGATGAACTCGAGGCGGGCAAGGCCGACGCCCTTGTTCGGGATGGCCTGGAACTCGAAGGCGAGCTGCGGGTTGCCCACGTTCATCATGACCTTGACCGGGATGTCCGGGAGGGCGCCGCGCTGGACTTCCTCAACGGCCACTTCCTGGATGCCTTCGTAGATGTTGCCCGTGTCGCCTTCGGCGCAGGACACCGTCACTTCGTCGTTTTCGCAGAGGCGTTCCGTGGCGTCGCCGCAGCCGACGACGGCCGGGATGCCGAGTTCGCGCGCGATGATGGCGGCGTGGCAGGTGCGGCCGCCGCGGTTCGTCACGATGGCGGAGGCTCGCTTCATCACCGGTTCCCAGTTGGGGTCGGTCATGTCGGTGACGAGGACGTCGCCCGGCTGGACGCGGTCCATTTCGGCGGCGCTTTCAACGATGCGCACGGGACCCGTGCCGATCTTCTGGCCGATGGCGCGGCCCTGGCAGAGCAGGCGGCCCTTGGACTTGAGCGTGTAGCGAAGCTGCACGTCGGCCTTGTTCTGCTGGGACTTGACCGTTTCGGGACGGGCCTGGAGGATGTAGATCTTGCCGTCGTTGCCGTCCTTGCCCCACTCGATGTCCATCGGACGACCGTAGTGCTTTTCGATGATGCGGGCGAAGCGGGCAAGCTCGATCACGTCTTCGTCGGTGATGGCGAACTTGCGGCGGTCTTCGGCCGAAACGTCGACCGTGCGGACCGTGCGGCCGGCGGACTTGTCGGATTCGAACTCCATCTTGATGAGCTTGGAGCCGAGCGTCTTGCGGATGATCGGGTACTTGCCGGCATCAAGGATGGGCTTGTGGACATAGAATTCGTCCGGATTCACGGCGCCCTGAACGACGGTTTCGCCGAGGCCGTAGGAGGCGGTGATGAAGACCACCTGGTCAAAGCCGGATTCGGTGTCGAGCGTGAACATCACGCCGGCGGCGCCGCGGTCGGAGCGGCACATGCGCTGCACGCCGGCGGAAAGGGCGACTTCGGCGTGCGTGAAGCCCTTGTGGACGCGGTAGGAGATGGCGCGGTCGTTGTAGAGGGAGGCGAAGACCTCCTTCATGTGCTTGAAGACGGCGTCGATGCCGACGACGTTGAGCACGGTTTCCTGCTGACCGGCAAAGGAGGCGTCCGGAAGGTCTTCGGCCGTGGCGGAAGAGCGAACGGCGACGGAGATTTCGTCCTGGCCGTCCTTGAGCCATTCGTAGAATTCGCGGATTTCCTTTTCGAGCTCGGCCGGGAACGGCGCGGCTTCAATCCAGCCGCGGATCTCGGCGCCGGCAACGGCGAGCGCCTTGACGTCGTCGACGTCGAGCGTGGCGAGACGCTGGGCGATGCGCTCTTCAAGACCGCCTTCCTTCAGGAAGAGGCGGAAGGCTTCGGCCGTGGTGGCGAAGCCGTCCGGCACGCGGATGCCGGCGCTCGTGAGCTGGCTGAGCAGTTCGCCGAGCGAGGCGTTCTTGCCGCCGACGCGATCAACGTCGGTCATGCGAAGCTGACTAAAAGGGAAAACGTAACGACCCTGTACCATGCTTATCCTCTTAAGCCCCAAGAACCGGGGCGGTGGTTCAATTGTGGGGGATTTTACCCGTTCAGCGCGCTTTATGCGCCGGAAAAACGATCCGGCCCGCATATTTTTTGATCCCTGAGGACAATTTCAGGGATTTTCCGCAGAGAGGCTCGGGCGTGATAGAGGAAATCTAGACGCACGGGCATCGCCATTGTCCGCACCTAGGTAGTATTGTGTATACAGCCCCGCTTTCACGCGGATAGAATTGACGAATACGCTCCCGCCGGCCGAAAGACCGCCCCCGGTCAGCTTCCGGCCGCCGCCCCTTTAGCAAGCCTTATATATAGAGAGTAGGCCCCGTGGTCACCCAGCAGCTGCAAGACTTTGCGCGCCAGTCCGTCTACGACGCGCTTTCCGCCCTCTTTCTCCAGCCCGAGGCGAAGGGCGTCTACGAACGTTATGCCGACGCGATGCGCGCAGCCGCCGGGCTCGCCGCCGAACTCGGCACAAACGCCTTCGCCTTCGAGGCGGTGCTCGAGGCTGATGCGCCCGGCCCCCTCGAGCTTGAGCGCGAATATGCAAGACTCTTTCTGGGCACGTGCGAGAACACGGTCCCGCTTGCCGAATCCGCCTGGCTTCACCGCGACGAGATTCCGCTATCTCAGCTCGAGTGCCGCAAGGCCTACGCCGAAGCCGGGCTTGAAACCGCCGGCATTCTCGGCGTGCCCGAAGACCATCTCGGCC
>CABUOH010000258.1 GCA_902493085.1 uncultured Sutterella sp.
CATAGTAGTGGCAGGAGGCGAGCTTCACCGTGAGCATCGTGCGTTCGGCGGAGGTGCCGCCGATCACGAAGGCGAT
This sequence comes from uncultured Sutterella sp., assembly GCA_902493085.1. Taxonomy (GTDB): domain Bacteria; phylum Pseudomonadota; class Gammaproteobacteria; order Burkholderiales; family Burkholderiaceae_F; genus Sutterella. Next base: position 77 of record CABUOH010000258.1, read on the forward strand.
GTGGTACGGCGGGCAGGCGGCCGTGCCGAGGCTCTTCATCTTGTCGATGAGGTAGGGAACGAGCTTGGCCGGATTCAGGACGGCCTTCGTTTCCTGATAGAGATAAGACTTGTTGGCGGAGCCGCCGCCCTTGACGACGCACAGGAATTTGTATTCCGCACCTTCAGTGGCTTCGATGTCGATCTGGGCGGGAAGATTGCACTTCGTGTTCACTTCCTCGTACATCGTGAGCGGAGCATTCTGGGACTGGCGAAGGGCTTCTTCAGTGTAGGTCTTGTAAACGCCCTTTGAAATGGCTTCTTCATCACAGCAGCCCGTCCAGACCTGCTGGCCCTTTTCGCCATGCACGATGGCCGTGCCCGTATCCTGGCAGAAGGGAAGAATGCCCTTGGCTGCAGTTTCGGCGTTGCGAAGGAACATCAGGGCGACGTATTTGTCGTTGGCCGTGGCTTCGGGGTCCGAGAGGATCTTGGCAACCTGCTCGTTGTGTTCGCGGCGCAGCATGAAGTTCACATCGTGGAAGGCGCGGTTGATCAGCTTGGTGAGGCCTTCGGCTTCAATCTTGAGGATCTTCTTGCCTTCGAATTCTCCGACGCTGACGTGATCTTTGGTCAGAAGATAGTACTCTGTCTTGTCTTCGCCGGTCTGGAACATGGGCGCATACTTGAATGCGGGAGTCTGAGCCATGATGGTTATGCCTTATTCAATTGGTGACGGCCGCGGGATCATGCGGCCATGATGAATGTCCGCCTTGTGACAAAGTTTTGCCACTGGTCCGGGCGGACAGTTTCTATCCCCAATTATCTACCTCCTTTTAAGGAGGGGAATAAGGAGGATGCCTTATTTCGGATAAGAATCAAGGATCCTTTGATAAGAATTGAGGTTCCAGGGCTGTCTTAACGTTTGTAATGCGCCTCTAGGAAAATCAGCCATTCATCAACCTGCCGCGGTCAAGGGTGAAGATGCGGTCGACGCCATCGGCAGGTATTAAGCCATCGTCGGCAACGACTGCGATGTTGCGGGTATCTCTTACCCATTTCGAAATACAGGTTAACACTGATGATGCGGATTCAAGCGACAGGCGGCGGGAGGGTTCGTCGAGGAGGATGACGCGAGGATGCTGCACGAAGAGCTGTGCCACTTCAGCATGACGGTACTGCTCAGGCGTGAGAACGGAGAGGGGCGAGTGGGCGAGGGACTCAAGCCGGCAGCGGGCAAGGGCGTCTGAGATGCGTTCGCTTGCGTCAGGCGGAAGCTGCCAGGCGTTTTTCAGGAGGGCCAACTGAAGGAATTGCGAGACGGGCATGTAGGGGGAGACCAAGCTGCGAGGCAAGGGTTGACGTATTTCGCCCGCGCCTTCGGAAACGTAGTGTCTGGCACCTTCCGTGAGTTCAATGCTGCCCGTGTGGCCGATCATGCCCGAGAGGGCCCGCAGAAGGGTCGTCTTTCCGGCGCCGATGACGCCTGTTACGAGATTGACCGTCGCAGCGGTAAGCGTTAGGGAGAGGTTGACGACGGCGGGAATGCCCTGATAGGCGACGGTGAAATTGGAGAGACGCAACTGCAGCATGGCTTGGTAGTGTTTGTACACGGTGTCAGCCATGATAGGGATTTTGCACTACGATGAAAATCGGCCGAAAGTCGGTATCGGTTAGTTCGTTGGTATAGATTTGGGGGCAGGGTTGTTATCTCGTGACGAGGCTCTGAGGAAGCGGGTCTCGCAGGCTACGGCCCCCGTCGGATGCGTTTCTACGACGTGCACGAGCGGTGCCGGACGACGGTCGAAGTACGTGCGCGTGACAACGAGGGCGGGAGAGCCGGCAGAGCTTTCAAAAAGCGTCGCGCATTCCCCGTCAAGTGCGGCGGCTTCAGCAAATTGGCGCATGGATTGGCATCGCACGCCGGCGTGTTCCTCAAGGAGCGTTAGAACGGACTCGGCGCTTTCAGGGGTGAGGAGGGGAATGAGGTCGCGGGCGGCATCCCTTATCCAGAGTTTGCTCCGGGAGACGATGCGCCCGTTGTGCGTCTTGGTGAGAAGCGTGAGTGTGATCAAGGGAGTGAGCAGTGCAAAGCCTGTTCGCAAGGCGGTTTCCTCGTCACAGATTTGTCGCTGAACGTTGAGAAGCACACGGTTGTTTTCGATCGATGAAGGAGGTATGAAGGTGCCCGTGAATTGCGCGTTGCGTCCGTCGCTGGTGACGATCGTTCCGCGGCGCGGTGACCGTTTGACAAGGCCGAGCTGGACGAGTTCGGCAAGTGCGGTCCGTACGGTGTGGCGGCTCATGCCGAAGCGGCTCATGAGCTCGGCTTCCGTGGGTAGAAGACTGCCTACGGGGCAGCGGCCCGACAGAATGTCGCTCGCCAGCCTTTGAGCAAGGCGGCTCCAAAGCGGCGTGCGTGCGGTTTTGATGGTGGCCATGCGTAGAGGGTAAGAAAAAACTCCCGCCGGAGCAAGTCCCGCGGGAGTCGGTTTAGGTCAGTATTCGGTTGGCCGAAGGAGAACTTCACAATCAGCCGGAGTACTGATTACTTCCACCAGTTGTTTTCGTCAGCAAGGACGTAACGCGTGGCTTCCTGGCCGTTCTCGATCAGTTCAGCGCCGATGGAGTAGTTCTTCCAGGCGGTGAGCGTGCCGCAGACGATCATGAGAAGGGCGATGAAGAGGAAGGTCTTACGAAGACCGGCGCGGTCGCCATTGCGCTGGTCGATGATGTCCGTTTCCGGGTTCTTCGCAAAGATGTCCCACTTGACGGCGAGACGATACAGGCC
>CABUOH010000259.1 GCA_902493085.1 uncultured Sutterella sp.
GCATGTCCGAACGCTCAGTACTGATTGAGCACTGCGGTGTGGGAGGGAGTGTCCGTAAGGACACTCTCTACCCGATTGCCATATAAGGAAAAGAGACCAGAAGACATGCGTTCTTCGGTCTCTTTTGTTTTTCAGGGCGTCGGAATCAGAAAATCTGGTCGCGCACGAGCTCACTGGTCTCGTCCCGGTCTGACATGAGCAAATCCGAGAAGGCACCGGTTGCGCCGCCCTTGACGGGGTCGCGGTAGAAGACCTCTCCGTCGCGTTCGACGACGCTCGGAGGCATGACGCGCGTGTAGGCCGGCACGTCCTTGAGTTCGGTCTTCATGAAGTCGATCCAGATGGGAAGTGCGAGACCGCCGCCCGTTTCCCGGGCGCCGAGCGGTCTCGGATTGTCGTAGCCCATCCAGGAGACTGCGACGAGTCCGCCCGCATAGCCGCAGAACCAAGCGTCGTGGCTGTTGTTCGTCGTGCCGGTCTTGCCGCCGATGTCGCTTCGCTTGAGCGTTCGGCTCGCGCGGGCGGCGGTGCCCTGAGTGGCGACGCCGTGCAGCAGGCTCTGCATGATGTAGGCGTTTCGATCGTCAATGGCGCGAATGGATTCGTCTCCCGCAGTGCGATTCGTCGTACGCATGAGCGTGCGTCCGTCAACATCTGTGACGCGTTCGATCAGGTAGGGCTGAACACGATAGCCTCCATTGGCAAAAACGGTGTAGCCGCCGAGCATCTGCCAAGGCGTGACGCTGCCGGCGCCAAGCGCCATGGGCAGGTTGGCCGGATGCTTGTCAGGCGGGAAGCCGAACTTGCGCACGAATTCCTGCGCGTATTCGGGACCTATGGCCTGCATGACGCGAATCGATACGAGGTTCTTCGATTTTTCAAGACCTTTCCGAAGAGGCATCGGACCGTCAAACCGGCCTTCGTAATTCTTCGGCTCCCAGAGTTTGTTTCCCGTTAATTTCGGGTCGATGCTGATGGGGGCGTCGTTGATGATCGTGGTGGTCGTGAAGCCTTTGTCGAGTGCGGCCGAATAGATGAAGGGCTTGAAGGACGAGCCCGGCTGACGCCAAGCCTGCGTCACGTGGTTGAACATGTTGAGGTTGAAGTCGAAACCGCCGACGAGGGCGCGCACGGCACCCGTGTTGAAGTCGCCGGCGACGAATGCGGCTTCAACACGCGGCACCTGGGCGAGCGTCCAGTGCTTGCCGTCAGCCGAACGCATGACGCGGATGATGGCGCCGGGCTTGATTGCCGCGTCCTTGTACTGCTTGGACACTTTGCCCAGATGCCGACGCCCGAACTTGAGGCTTTCGGCGTCCAGCGTCACGATTTCGTTGGCCGACAAGGCGGCTTTGATGGTCTTGGAATCAGCTTCGGTTACGACGGCCGCAACCATGAAGGGAGAGGCGGTCGTCTTTGCGAGCGCAGCGCGGATGTTTTCGGCGCGCTTCTCGGCAGAGCCGAGGTCGATGTAGGCCTCGGGCCCGCGGTAGCCGTACTTGCGGTCGTAGGAGATGAGTTGGCGGCGAACGGCGTCTACGGCCGTCTTCTGGGCGCCCATGTCGATCGTCGTATACACGTTGAGGCCGCGCGAATAGGTTTCCTCTTTGAAAACGTCATAGACGAGCATGCGCGCCAGTTCGGCGGCGTACTTTGCGGTGACGAACTCCTCGCTCATGTTGGAGGTCACGATTTCCTGCTGCGTGGCGACGCGGCGGGGCTGCATCGGCTGGGCCTTCTCGGTCTCATAGGTGAGTTCGTCGATGTAGCCGAGATCGCGCATGCGTCCGAGCACGTAGTTCTTGCGCATGGTGGCGCGCGTCGGATTGACGATCGGGTTGTAGGCCGAAGGCGCGACGGGAAGACCCGCGAGCGTGGCAGCCTCGCCGATCGAGATCTGGTCGAGCGAGCGGCCGAAGTAGGTTCGTGCGGCGCTCTGGAAGCCGTAGGCGCGCTGACCCAGATAGATCTGGTTCATGTAGATCTCGAGGATCTGGTCCTTCGTAAGCGTTTTCTCGATCTTGAAGGACATCGCGATCTCGTAGAGCTTGCGGGTGTAGGTGCGCTCGGACGAGAGGAAGAAGTTGCGGGCAACCTGCTGCGTGATGGTCGAGCCGCCCTGGCCGCGGCGGCCGGTCAGTACGTTGGAGAGTGCGGCGCGGATGATGCCGGTGATCTCGATGCCGGGGTGTTCGTAGAAGCCGTCGTCCTCGGCGGCGAGAATGGCGTGCTTGACGTGGTCGGGCACTTCGGAGAGGCGCACGAAGTGCCGTCGGCGCTCCAGACGCGAAGCGGCACGCGCGGACGATAGTCGGCAAGCGTGTCGATCGGGGGGAGCTGCCTGTAGATGAAGGCGAAGACGAAGACGGCGAGCAGAACGCCGGAGGCGATGCCTGCAGCCGCAATGCCGAAGAGCCAGGCCAGAACCGAACCCGCGCGCGGGGATTTGCGCGCAGGCTTCTTTCTGGCGGCGGTAGTTCGTTTGGTCTGGGTCACGTGGATGTGTTGTCGTGAATGTGTGGGGCCGAAAGAGAAACACGGCCGTCATGCGCGGCCGTGTCGGCTGAATGTAACGATTCTAATCGAGAAGGCGGCGGGGCGGCGGTCACGGAGGGCATTGAACCGTTCAGGGAGCAGGGTCTTTTGTATGGAAATGCAAGGTGCGGGGAGGCAGGAGTCGCTGCGGTTTTTGAACGCAGGCAGTCTTCCCGTCCGCATTTGTTGTGTAGTTTCTTCGCGACATGGTCCCTCCGTCAGACCGTAGTCGGGCCGGTTTTCGGGCGATAATGTACAAATTTGGGGAAACGCCTCTGGGAATAATAAAATGCAGGAATCCGTTTTCA
>CABUOH010000260.1 GCA_902493085.1 uncultured Sutterella sp.
ATAGCCTCTTGATCGACGCAAAAAGGCCGTCCCCTGCACCCCGGCGCGCACGACCGAGTCGTCGCAGGGTGTCACGATGTCGCGGTTTGAGAGCAGAAAGAGGTCCGCAACCCCGCCGAGCGTCTCGAGCGCCCCGTCGTTTTCGGTGGCAAGCGGCAGCCCGCTCATGTTGGCGCTCGTCATGACGAACGTCACGGGCAAGGCCTCGTTCATCCACGCGCGTCCTTCGGGCTCTCCCGCGAACGTGTGGAAGATGAGCGCATGAAGGGGCGTATAGGGAAGCATGACGCCTACGGACTCGAGCCCGTCGGCGACGCCCGCTAGTTCGGGAACGTCTGCGCCCGAGCGTCTTTTGAGAAGGACGATCGGATGCGCGGGGCCCGTGAGAAGCTTACGGTCTTCGTCCGAAACAAAGGCGAAGCGCTCTGCGGACGCAATTCCCGCCGTCATCACGGCCAGGGGCTTTTCGTCGCGCTGCTTTCTTTGGCGGAGCTCCGACACAGCCTGCGGATTATGGGCGTCGCACGCAAGGTGAAAGCCGCCCAGGCCCTTGATCGCCACGATCCTGCCGGCCTTGAGGGCCTTGACGGTTTCGCGAATGGGGTCGCCCGGGATCGGGGTGCCGTCAGATTTGACCAGCGTCAATTGCGGTCCGCAGACGGGGCACGCAACGGGCTGCGCATGAAAGCGCCGGTTGAGCGGATCCTCATATTCGGCGCGGCAGTCGGCGCACATCGGAAATGCCGCCATCACCGTCTGCGGGCGGTCGTAGGGAAGGTGGCGCGTGATCGTGAAACGAGGCCCGCAGTGCGTGCAGTTCGCAAACGGGTAGCGCCAGCGGCGATCCTTCGGATTGAAGATGTCGTCGAGGCACGCATCGCACACGCACGCGTCGGCCGTAACCGCAGTCGTCACGTGACCTCCGGAGGGCGTCGCCGAAATCGAAAAGCCCTCCATCCCCTTCACTTCGGCAGGGGAGGGTTCGACGGCGTCGATGCGCGCGAGCGGAGGCTTCCCGGCCATGAGCGTCTCGGGGAACTTCGCCACCTGTGCGGGGTCGCCCTCAAGATGCACGACGACCCCTTCGGCATCGTTCCAGACGGTGCCCGACAGGCCGAGCTCGAGCGCGAGCCGATAGACCGTGGGCCTGAAGCCCACGCCCTGCACGAGCCCGCGCACGCGAAAGTCTGTTGCGGCCTTCGTCATGGCGAGACTCCCTCAGAGACCCGAAAGCATCAGTTCGGCGGCAAGCCAGGCGAGCCACTTCTCCATGCCTTCGCCCGTCACGGCCGAGACGCGCATCGTGCGGATGCGCGGATTGACGCGCCTTGCGTTCTCCTCGGCTTTGTCGGCGTCAAAGGGCACGTAGGGAAGGAGGTCGGTCTTCGTGAGAATCATCAGATCGGCCGCGCGGAACATGTCCGGGTACTTGAGGGGCTTGTCCTCGCCTTCGGTGACGGAGAGGAGCACAACCTTGTGCGCTTCGCCGAGATCGAATTCGGCCGGGCAAACGAGGTTGCCGACATTCTCAATGAAGAGCACCGATTCGTCTTCGGGAACGAGGTGCTGCAGCGCGTGCTCGACCATGGCCGCGTCGAGGGGGCATCCCTTGCCCGTATTGATCTGCAGGGCCCTCGCGCCCGTTGCGCGGATGCGCTCGGCGTCGTTGGCGGTCTGCTGATCACCCTCGATCACGGCCGTGCGAAAGCCCGTCGCGCGCTTGAGGGTTTGAGCAAGGAGCTCCGTCTTGCCCGAGCCCGGCGACGACACGAGATTGAGGGCGAGCACGCGGTGCTCGCGGAAGAACTTGCGGTTGAGGGCCGCGACCGCGTTGTTGCGCCCGAGAATGTCCTCTTCAATGGAGATCGCGCGAGAAGCGGACGTCGTCGCCGCATGGCTGTGCGCGGGACCGTGCCCATGGTCGTGGTCGTGGGCGTGATCATGATGATGGTGATGGTCGTGCCCGTGCTCATGGTCATGATGGTGGTCATGGCTTGCCACATGGGTCGTCACGTTGCCGTTTTCGTCCACATGCGCATGCATGTGGGTGTGGTTGTGTTCGCCGCAGCCGCAGGTGGTGCACATCTTCTTGTTCTCCTATGAGCGGCCCCGTGAGGCCGCTCAAATGAATGCTGATATGAATGCTGATGCTTCCATTCTAGGCGTCTTCGGGCTCCCCCGACTTCCGCCACTAGCACCGCTCACCCTGCGCATTCGGAGTAGAAGAGAATCACCCAAACGTATAAGATTAGGACCACCGAAAACTTTGGAGACCATCGTCATGGCCGGAAAACCGAACAGGGCCGCAAAGGCCGGCAAGCCCAACACCGGAAGAACCCGAGGAGGCCGCAGGCCCGCCGCGGCGGCGCAGCATCCGGGCGAGGTGCTTCGCGAGATTCTCGCCGACACGCCGCCCGCGCTTGCCGCCAAATGGTTCGGCCTCACACCCGCAGAGCTTGATGCCTTCTTCTGCGGTCAAAGAGCGCTCACGCCGGCGATGGCCGAAACGGCCGGCCGGGTCTTCGGCACGGGTGCCGCGCCCTGGCTCGACATGATGCGGGCATGGGAGGAGGCCAATGCGCCTGAGAAGCCCGCGTCAGCCGAGCAATAAATCAGTCTTTTCCCAACAACAAAGCCCGGTGCAGCGTGCACCGGGCTCGACGTAAATGACGGCGGGCATCAGGGCTTTTCAGCCCCGATCAGAAATCATTTGTTTCGATCCTTCTTTCGGCCCGGCTTGCGGATGTTCGGATTGGCGGATTCGGAATCCGTCGATTGAGACTCGGGCGCTTCGGCCGCTGCCTTGGCTTCATCGGCTTCCGCCTTCGTCATGAA
>CABUOH010000261.1 GCA_902493085.1 uncultured Sutterella sp.
TCAGCAAATACTGGCGGCGTCGGCTCTCGGCATGGGTTCGCGGCCTGCTTGCCGAACGCCTTGAATTCAAGGCGGCGGAACGCGGAGTGCGCCTGATCTACGTGCCGGCCGCTTATTCGAGCCAGTCGTGTCCGGTCTGCGGCTACACGGTTCGCAAGAATCGAAAGGGCAACGTATTCCGATGTCGAAAGTGCAGCACCGAAGCCCATGCCGATGCGAAGGCCGCGCAGGTGCTCCTGATGCGCGTTCACGACAAGCGCTTCAACCGCTACAGCACGCTGAGCGACATCAAGCAGCATCATCGCGAAGACCATCAGACCTACCTTGCGCGGCAATGAACCATTTTGATCAACCCCATTAACCGGCGTGACCGAACGTCACTTTGATGAACCTCTATGGGAGAAACCAAGAAGCGCCCTGAACGTAAAAGACTCGGATGAAGCCTTCTCGTCGAACCATGCAAGCAGGATGCCCGCCTTCGGGCGGTCAAATGCCGTTTATTCGGACGAGCTGCGGCAGACGATGAGGATGTCCGACGAATCCGCGGAATGCGGAAAAATCCCACAGCTGAGCATCGATGAGCAGTTGATGCTCCCACGTTTAGAAAGCCGCCTGCGGCGAAACCGCAGTCTCCGGCCTACCGTTATCGTGGCGGACTTCGAACAAGCCAAGCTTGTTCCGAAGAGCGAATGCCGAATCGTTTCCTCTTCCGTTCATGCCGTATGGCAGGGCGGTTCCGGGATTGCATAATGCATGAGGAAGCTGAATCTACCATGCTGTTCGACATCATGGTAGATTCGGTAGATTTTGGAATAACGGACACCTGCGTTGCGAAGCCTGTCTTCTCCCGCGCGGCCGCCATGCGGTGCCCGGCACCCGCGACGAACGGGAGCACTCAGGTGCGGTAGACGGGCGCCTTGATCATCGATCGGAGCTTCTCTTCCCAAACGGCTTCGGGCGCCTCGGTGCGGCGTGCGAACACCACGACGGGCTTTTCGTCGAGCGCCGCCTCGGGATGCTTGAGCGGCAGGATCGTCACGGCGTGCTTGAAGCAGATGTCGGCGCAGAGTCCGCAGGCGGTGCACATTGAGGGCGTCGCCTTCATGAGCGTGAGTTCCGCGCTCTTTTCTTCCATCAATGCGCCGCTCGGGCAGACGGCGGCGCAGAGCCCGCAGGCCGTACAGGCCTCATGGTCGATTCTCGGCGCCGTCAAGCGCGGACACCCGGGCGCCGCCATCAGCGCGGGAAGCGCATCGGGCTCGTGATCCCGCACCTTCCTCAAAGCCTCGAGCCATCGTCCGCGGCTCGGCGGCACCGTGCGAAGCGGCACGCTTTCGAGCCACGCAAGCGACGCCTCGTCAAAGGGCACCTCGGCCTCGACCTTGAGCTCGGCCTTTCCGAGAAGCCGCTCCCAGAAACGGCGCCGGCCCGTATCGACCGACTTCGGCGCTGCATGGATTTCCAGAGCGGCCCGGGGCGCGAGCTGCGACAAGGTCACGCGCCACGCCTCAATCGCCTTCACGGGATTTGCGCACCGGCCTCTTCTTGCACATCGCTCGCAGTCGCCGTGCAGGACGTGGAGCGTGAAGGCGTCCTTGGCACGATCGGCGGCAATCGAAGCGGGCAGCGACATGTCGAGCGTGGCAAGGCAGGCCGTCGTCAGGTCGGCCATGCGTCCGGCTTGCGCCTCGGCCTCGCCGCAGGCGACAGAAAGCGTCTCGGCCTGCCGCGCATGGTCAAGAAAGGCCTGCAGTCGGGCGGCGCCGGGCGTGCGCATGTAAAGCGCCTCGGCCGGACAGTTCGCAGCGCAGGCGCCGCATCCCGTGCAGGCGGCCGCGTCGACGACGACGCTGCGGGGCTTGAGACTCACGGCGCGTGCGGGACAAGCTTCTTCGCACTTCGTGCAGCCCGATGCCTGATGCAGCGCCCGAACGCATCGGCGCGCAACCAGCACCGGCGCCTGAGCGGGCGCGCCTTCGAGCACCGCGTCCCCGCGAGCCGCCGCCATCATGTCGTCAAATACGGGCATGTTTCTCTCCTTTCCGTCCGTTTCCTGTCATCAGCCTGCTCAGAGTCCCAGCGTCTTCGCGATGGAGAGCGCCGCGCGCCTGCCGTCCGCGAGCGCCTGCACCGCGAGGGCGGGCCCCCGCACCGCGTCGCCGCCCGCCCAGATCTTCGGATGAGCGGTGCGGCCCTGCGAATCGACGAGAATGCGGTTGCCTTCATCATATAGAACGCCGGCTGCGGCAAGCGCCTCAATGCGCACGCAGGCCTGCCCGAAGGCCACGACGGCCCTCGTCGTCTCGATCGTCGTGCGCTCGCCCGTCTCCACATGCTCGAACACGACCCCGGCGAGCGCGCCGCCTTCGTCCGAGAGCGCCTCGACCGGCACGACCTTCAGCATGAAGACCACGCCTTCCTCCCGGGCATGTGCGACTTCGCGCGGAGAGGCGCGCAACCCGGACGCCTCGCGCCTTGCGGCGACGATCGTCTCGGAGGCGCCGAGCCGCACGGCCGTGCGCGCACAGTCTATCGCCGTATCGCCGCCGCCCAACACCACGACGCGTCGCCCGGCATAAGCCGACTTGTCCCCGAGACCTCCAGCTTGCGCCTTCAGGAAGGCGAGCGCATCGACAAGTCCGCTCTTCACTTCCTCGTCCTTCGCGTTTCGGACAAAGGCGGGCATGACGGCGCGTCCTGCGCCCGTCGCCACGAAGACCGCATCGTGCCCGGCGAGCACCTCGCCGGCGAAGGCGCCTTCAAAACGAACGCCGAGCTTGAAGACGACGCCCGCCTTTCTCAGCATCGCAAAGCGCTTC
>CABUOH010000262.1 GCA_902493085.1 uncultured Sutterella sp.
GAACTCGTCCCCCAGGCCGGCAAGGTGCTGACCCTGCGGCGTCTCGGCGGAGAGTTCGCGGCGGACCGGGAGTCCCTTCTCTACCTCGTCGGAAAGTTCATCCCGAACATCAGCTCGGAAGGCGGCAATCGGCTTGAGCTCGCCTATTCGATCACGATGAAGCTCTTTCTGAGGCCGCCCGGCCTCATGACGGACGATGCCGTGGACGCTTCGCGCGAAAAGGTCGAATTCTCCTATCAAAACAACCTGCTGACCATTCGCAACCCGACGCCCTATCACCTCGTTTTCAACAATCTGGAAATCGACGGGCGCACCGTCGTTCTCCATCCGGGCATTGAAATGCTCAAGCCCATGGGGTCGCTTCGGCTTCCCCTTTCGAAAAAACCGCAAAAAGTCACGTGGTCCTTCATCAATGACAGCGGCTACGAAACACCTCATACCGAGCGCTTGTTGCAGAACTGACATGAAACAACATCCGAAACTGCTTCCTCTTGCGGCCTGCATGAGCCTGGCATTCAGCGCTCAGGCAGAAGAAGTCGCATACTCGCATCAGCTGCTCCGCAGCATCCTGCCGCCGGGTCAGAACGTCGACACCAGCTTTTTTGAAAAAGGGCTTGACCTCAGTCCCGGCGCCTACGAACTCGACATCGTCGTCAACGGCGTCTCCTACCCGAAGCGCAAGGTCGTGCTTCGCGAATTCGAAGGCCGCCTCGAGCCCGCCTTCACGCTCAAGGATCTCTATACGCTTCCCTTCAAGGAAGAGGCGCTCGCCAAGCTCGCCGACGTCAATCCCGACACGCCGATCCATCCGCTCTCGCGCTACTTTGAAAGCGTCGCCTGCAAGGTCGACGCCGCTTCCCAAACGCTGGAAATCTCCATCCCCCAGCTCTTTTTGGCTGAGCGCAACATCTTCGACATCGCGCCGCAGGCCCTCTGGGACTACGGCGAACCCGGCGCGGTTCTCAACTACAACCTGTCGGGCTCGCATTTTGAAGACCGGCAGAACGGCCGCATGAGCAGCCTCTACGGCACGCTCAACGCACAGGTCAACATGGGCCCCTGGCGACTCCATTCGAGCGGGTCCTTCCACGTCAACCGCGACGTCCTCGCGGGCGAAACCTTTTCCGACCACCAATGGGACCTCTGGAACACCTACCTGCAGCGCGACGTCAACGCCGTCAAGGGCACGCTGCAGATCGGCGAAATCAACACGTCGGGCGAAATCTTCGACTCCGTCTCCATGCGCGGCGTTCGTCTGAGCACCAACGAGATGATGATCCCGAGCGCCGACAGGCAGTATTCGCCCGTGATCGAGGGCGTTGCGAACTCGAACGCACAGATTCTGATTCGCCAGAACGGCAGAGTCGTCTACACCACCAACGTCTCGGCAGGTCCCTTCAGGCTCGACAAGCTCCCCACCTTCAGTCAGGACGGCGACCTTGAAGTCGTCATTCGGGAGGCCGACGGCTCCGAGCGCGTCATGCTCGTACCCTATTCCTCCATTCCGATGATGCTCAAGGAAGGGCAGCTCCGCTACGACCTCAACGTGGGCCAGTATTACAGGCACAACCTCTCTCCGGGCGTCGAGCGCAAGTTCTTCACGCAGGGAAGCTTGTCCTACGGTCTTCCGCACGACGTCACGCTCTACGGCGGCGCCATTCTTGCCGACAAATACTTCAGCGCCGCCTTCGGCGCGGGGCTTTCGCTCGGCCGCTACGGCGCCGTCGCGGTCGACGCCACCCAATCCAAAGCCGTGCGCGATCCCGCCAACGGCATTGAAGACGATCTCAACGGCACGGCCTGGCGCATCCGCTACGAAAAGACCATGCTCTCGACCGGCACGACGATAAATCTGGCCAACTACCACTACTTGACGGGCCACTACCGCACCTTCAGCGAGATCGCCGAGTACGGGTCGCGCTTTTACGTGCCCGTCGACAATGCGGGCATGAAGAGCAAATGGCAGCTCTCGCTCTCTCAGAGCGTCGGCGACTACGGCTCCATTTCCGGGAACGTGACCTACACGACCTACAAGGGCGGAGAGCAGGACACCAAAAACATCAACCTCGGCTACAGCACGAGCATCAAGGGCGTCGGCGTGTACCTCAACTACGGGCGCAACTATGAAGAGCGTGCGAACCGGGGTTGGGAGTCGTCCCACTCCGTCATGCTCAACCTCAACATCCCCTTGAGCCTCTTCTTCTCAGGCTCCTCCTCGTCAACGCTCAGGCGCACGGACGTTCAGTACCAGGGCTCGATGTTCAAAACCGCCCAGGGCGACAAGACCTATCAGCAGCGCGCGCTCGTCAACGGCTACACCGAAGACAGCACGTGGAACTGGACGCTTTCGCAAACGATGGGACGCGAAGAGACGCGCGAGTCGGCCGTGCGCGTCGGCTACAACGGCCATGCCCTCGGCGCGGACTTGGGCTACACCTATTCTCATTACGGGCACAGCTTCCAGGGCGGCATCAACGGCGGTTTGGTCCTCCACTCGGGCGGCATTACGCCCACCCGGTACGCCTACGATTCGATCGCCCTGATTGAAGTGCCCGACGTCAAGGGCGTCAGGCTCGGCAACGCCTTCGACACGACCACCAATTCGTCGGGTTACGCGGCCTTGACGTACCTCAACAACTACACCCGCAATGAAATCAGCATCGACCCGTCGACGCTGCCCGACGGCGCCTTGCTCCTTGAAAACACCAATCGCGTGGTTTACCCGACATCGGGCGCGATCGTGAAGGTGAAGTATCCCGTGCGCTTCGGCCGTCAGGCCCTCTTCCACCTCTACAACAACGGCACGCCGCTTCCCTTC
>CABUOH010000263.1 GCA_902493085.1 uncultured Sutterella sp.
CTCGTTGGGCTGCCCCTGGAATAACCTCCCCAGACACAGAAATCCTGACACTCCCGCGGGAGGTATCGTTAACCCTTATGCCTTGTCCCACAGTCGATTTCGGGCTGTGGAAGCTGTCGTTGATGAGCAACGACCGAGTGTTTGAGATTATCGAACGAGACCTGGAATAAATGAAAAAGTAATAACAATCCTACACAGCTACATCATTGTGAGAGTTCTGACCAGCACATTTGTTGCCTACGACTGCAGTCTGCATGAGGAACGAATGAGTTGAAGATGAGGCAACAGAGTACAATTCACTCCGAACGGGAACCGTGTGTTTCCTGCAACCCATACGGGCACCCTTTGAGGGCGCCATGGAGACCATCATGACTGCAACAGCTCAGAAGCGCATTCTCATCGTCAACGGCGCCGCCACCTTCAACGGCCAGGGCGGCAAGCTCAACACGCACTATGCGGAATATGCCGCCGAAATTCTTCGCGGCCTCGGCCACGTGGTTGAGGTAACAACGGTTGACCGCGATTTCGACCCGGCCGAGGAAGCCGCAAAGGTCGTCGCCGCCGACGTCATCATCATGCAGTTCGCGGGGTGGTGGATGGGCCAGCCCTGGCAGGTGAAGCGCTGGGAGGATCTTCACGCGTTCCGAAATCGCCTCGGGCGACGGACGTTCGCGCACCGACCGCACTGGGCTCTACGGCACGGGCGGACGCAATACGGCCAAGACCTACATGATCTCCATGACGTGGAATGCGCCGCTCGAGGCCTTCACGGAGCCCATGCAGTTCTTCGAAGGCAAGGGCATCGACGGCGTGCTCTTCCCGATGCACAAGACCTTCGCCTTTCTCGGCATGAAGCCTCTGCCCACCTTCATGGCCAACGACGTGATCAAGAACCCGACGCTTGAGGCGGACCTTGAGCGCTTCAAGGCGCACCTCATCCGCTGCTTCGGCTGAAGGCGCGATTGACATGAGCCGGCCCGAAGTCCCCGGGCCCCCCTCTTCCCGGCGGGATCGTTCCATGCGAGCGGTCCCGCCTCTCTTTTGGGAGAAAGTAAACTTTCGTTCAGTCGGGCACCATTGGGCTTGAAGCGGAACCGTGATTTTGTCAAACCAACATTCCTGCAGCGGGAATCATTTAAAGCACTTAACGGGTATCGTGAAATGAATATGCCCGTTGAACATGCCGTGCGCTAAGTCCTTTGACTGCTCGCACATGCAAAAGCCGGCCTCCGTAAGGAGCCGGCTCTTGCGCGAGATCGTCAGATCTCGTTCGTTGCGGAGACGAATTCCGTGATTTTAGAAGCTCCAGCGGGCTCCCAGGTTCACACGGTAGTCGGTATCGACTTCGCCCCCGTCGGCCGCTTCAATGTCGGCGTAGAGGTGCAGATTCTTCGTGGCGTTGAAGTTGGCACCGAGGCCGTATTCGTACCAGGTGCCGCCAAGATCCTCAGAGAGGCTCCGGCTCTGGCCCTCGAACGAATAGGTGTAGCCCGCCTCTCCCTTCCAATCGTGAAGGACGGACGTCCGGATGTATACGTTGCCTTTGTCTTTCGGAAGTTCAAAGCCGGCCATGAAGCCCGCACGACCGATGAGCGATTCAGCCGCATCCTGTTTCACGCCGTAGTTGGCGGACGTCGTGTAATCGACGCTTTCAACCCGACCGTACATGAATTCGATCTGGGGCTCGATGAAGAAGGCGTTGACGGGATGGAAACGGTGCCCGGCTTCAATGGAGAAGGAGAACATATTGGCGTCATAGTCACCCTTGACGTTGCCCGCTTCGGACGTGATGTCGAACTCGTTGTCGATTCGGCCGACCTTCAGGGTGCCGTCGAGGAATGCGCCATTGTCGAAAAGCTTCGTGACGTAGCCGGTCAAGGCTGCGATCGAGCTGTCACCGCTGCCGTACGCGAAATCGTTTGAGCCGTCCGTGTAGGAAAGTGCGGCGCCGGCCCAAAGGCCGGGCTGAATCTGGCGGTCATAGCCAAATTGGAACGCCGTGTAGTCGCTCTCGACGCTGCGTTTCCCATATTTGGATTTACCCGTGTAGACACGACCCCAAACACCGTTTGCATCGGCGGAACTGTCTCGAAGTTCGCCCATGCGCTTGTTCATGTCGTTGATTTCGTTGCGAAGGATCTGCAGTCCCAGAGCGCTCATCTCGGCAATGCCGTGGATGTTCTCATTCTCAGTGACCTTGACGTCAGTGACGCCTGTTGCCGTGGAGGTGCCCGTGGCGCCGTCAAAGATGGAGCTCGCCTGTTGTACAAGCTTGACGCCTTCGAGTTGAGCATCGGACTTCTGCATGACCTTGGCCAATGCATTGAGGTCCGAGGCTGCGTTTCCGGTCGTGCCTTCGCTCGTGCCAGTCACCGTCACCTTGTCGCCGGTAAGGGTTGAGTTTTCGCCCAAAATGACCTTGCCTGCGTCGGATGCCGAAGTCATGACGGATACCGTCGTCTGATCGGCCGTCTTGGCATTGAAGTTCAGCGTGGAGCCACCGCTGAGCGCGATGCTCATTTCGCCTGTCGTGCGGTCGCCCGCCAGGGTCGCAGCTGCGTTCTGGGCTTCAGTGCTCGTCGCGGTGGCGTTCGTGTTCACCGTCAGCGTTTTGCCCTCTTCAACCGAAACGCTCTCAAGATTGAAAGTGCCGTTGTCGATGGTGACGGTGGAGTTGCCTGTAGCAGTCAACGATTCAACGACCGTTGTGTTCCATGCGCGTCCCGCCGCCGCACCGTTCCATCCTCGTGAATAACCGGAACGAAGCATGGAGCCTTCCTTCATCACGACGGAGCCGACTGTAACGGCGGTGCCG
>CABUOH010000264.1 GCA_902493085.1 uncultured Sutterella sp.
GCGGCGTAGGCGACGAGCATGACGCTCCAGCCGTGGATCGACTTGGCGATGAGGCTCTTGACGGACTGCGTGAAGGCGTCGAAGCTGCGGTTGAACCAGCCGAAGAAGCCCCCCTTGCCGTGATGTTCCTCATGGTCGATGGGCTTGAGCATGGTGGCGCAGAGCGCAGGCGTGAGCGTAAGCGCAACGACGACGGAGAGCGCCATGGCCGAGACGATGGTCACCGAGAACTGGCGGTAGATGACGCCCGTGGAGCCGCCGAAGAAGGCCATCGGCACGAACACGGCGGAAAGCACCATGGCGATGCCGACGAGGGCCGACTGGATTTCGCCCATCGACTTGATGGTGGCGGTCTTGGGATCGGTGCCGTCCTCGCGCATCACGCGCTCGACGTTCTCCACGACCACGATGGCGTCGTCGACGAGCAGGCCGATGGCGAGCACCATGGCGAACATCGTCAGCATGTTGATGGAGAAGCCGCACGCAAAGAGCGCGCCGAAGGTGCCCAGAAGCACGACCGGCACGGCGATGGTCGGAATGAGCGTCGCGCGGAAGTTCTGCAGGAAGAGGTACATCACCACGACGACGAGCACGATGGCTTCAAAGAGCGTCTTGATCACGCCCTTGAGAGCCGCGGAGATGAACGGCGTCGTGTCGAACGGAATCACGACTTCCATGCCTTCGGGGAAGCTCGGCTTGAGCTCTTCGACGCGTTCGAGCACGGCCTTCTGCGTGGCGAGCGCATTGGCGCCCGAGGCGAGCTTGATGGCCATGCCGGAGGCCGGATAGTCGTCGTAGGTGGCGAAGGCCATGTAGGTCTGCTGGCCGACGGCGACTTCGGCGACGTCGCGCAGGTAGACCTTGGCGCCGTCCTCGGTCGTCTTGAGGAGGATGTTGCGGAATTCCTCGGGCGTCTGCAGCATGCTCGCCGACGAGATGGTGGCCGTGAAGAGCTGCTTGCCGTCGGTCGGCTGCTGTGCGATGCCGCCCGCGGACACCTGAGCGTTCTGGGCCGCAATGGCGGCTTCGACGTCGCTCGGGTTGAGCTTGTACTTCACCATCTTGCTCGGATCGAGCCAGATGCGCATGGCGTATTCGGCGCCGAACACTTCAGCTTCGCCCACGCCCTGAACGCGCGAGAGCGGCTCCTGGACGTGCGCGACGAGATAGTCGCCCAAGTCGGAGGCGTTCATGCTGTGGTCCTTGGAGATGAAGCCCACGACCATCAGGAAGTTGGCGGACGTCTTCTGAATGGTGACGCCCATCTGCTGAACGACCTGCGGCAGCGTGGTGAGCGCCGTCTGGATCTTGTTCTGGACCTGAACCTGAGCCATGTCGGGGTTCGTGCCGGCCTCGAAGGTCACCGTGATGGACACGCGGCCCGTCGAGTCGGACGTCGACGACATGTAGAGGTAGCCGTCAAGACCGGTGAGGTTCTGCTCGATGATCTGCGTGACGGTGTTTTCGATCGTCTCGGCGGAGGCGCCCGGATAGGTGGCGGAGATGCTTACCTGCGGAGGCGCGATCTGCGGGAACTGGCTGATCGGCAGCCTGAGGATGGAGAGAGCGCCCGCGAGCATGATCACGATGGCGATCACCCACGAGAAGACGGGCCTCTCAATGAAAAAGCGTGAGAACATGTTGGATTGCCTCAGTGCGTATTAGAAGAGGGGCTTGCCCGTCTTGTCGAGCATCTTGGAGGCGTCGGCCTCCTTGGGCGTGACGGTGGCGCCGGCGCGCGTGCGCTGGAAGCCTTCGTAGACGACGCGGTCGCCGGCCTTGAGGCCGGACTCGATGAGCCAGCTCGTGCCGATGGAGCGGTTTGCCGTCACCTTGCGCACGGCGATCTTGTTCTCGGCGTCGATCACGTAGACCGAAGCATTGCCCTTGGCGTCGCGCATGACGCACTGCATCGGGATGACGATGGCGTCGGGACGCACGCCTTCGACGAGGTTGGCGCGCACGTAGAGACCCGGCAGCAGAACCTTGTCCGGGTTCGGGAAGACGGCGCGGACGTTGACCATGCCGGTCGATTCGTTGACCGTCACGTCGGTGAAGGTGAGTTCGCCTTCGTGCGGGTAGACCGAGCCGTCGTCAAAGACGAGCTGCACGCGGGCGCTGTCCTTGTCACCCGACTTGAGCGCGCCCGAGGCGAGGTCGCGGCGGATGCGCATCAGGTCGTCGGCCTTCTGCGTGACGTCGACGTAGATCGGGTCGAGCTGCTGCACGCGCGTGAGCGGCGTCGCCTGATAGGCGCCCATCAGCGCGCCTTCCGTGAATTCGGAGCGGGAGATGCGGCCCGAGATCGGGGAGAGCACCTTCGTGTACTGCATGTTGACCTTCGCGGTCGCCACAGCGGCCTGAGCGGCCTTCTGGTTGGCGAGAGCGGACTTGAGCGCGGCCTGGGCGGCGTCGTCGGACTGCTTGGAGACGGCGTTGATCTTGACGAGCTCGGAGGAGCGCTTGGCGTCGGCGCGGGCCTTGACGAGATTGGCCTGAGCCTGGGCGAGCGAGGCTTCAGCCGACTTGAGGGCGGCGACGTACGGAGCGTCGTCGATCTGGTAGAGCTGTTCGCCCGCCTTGACCTCGGCGCCGTCCTTGAAGAACTTCTTCAGGAGCACGCCGTTGACCTGCGGACGAACTTCGGCTTCGTAGTAGGCGCTGGTGCGGCCCGTGAGCGTCGTCTGAAGCGTCTGGTCGGCCGCCGTGGCCGTCACGTAGGTGACTTCCGCGGGGGGCATCTGCCGCTGGGCGGCCTGACCCTGCTGATCGCCGTCCTTGCAGCCCGTGAGCACGGTCGTGGAGGCCAGGGC